>NZ_JBQSVY010000005.1:0-240763 GCF_052446175.1 Halomonas sp. AOP43-D1-4 | reverse complement strand
CTCGACTCGATGACCGGAGCCGCTTGCCTCAGCGAGGAAGGCGTATTCTACGCATTTCCTGATGTTTGTCAACCGCTGTTTTCAGCGGGTGAAGCAAGCGACTTAAACTTCGCTAACTTCCTGACAAACCGAAGGTTTCCACCTTCTTCACCGCTGGTAACGCTGGGCGTCCCCGGCAGCGGATGCGTACTTTACGGATTCGCTGCCGGTTTGGCAAGGCCTTTTTGAAGATAGTTTCAAAAAGTTCAAACAAGCGTCACACGACCGTAACGTTTCTTGCCTGCCTGTATAACGTAGGCCTTACCCGTTGCCAGCATGGTGTCCTGCGCAACCACGTCGCCATCGACTTTAATACTCCCGTTCTTAAGCATGTCTTTCGCCTGGGCACTGTTTTTGGTCAGGCCTGAACGGTTGAGTACGGCAGCAATGGGGGCTTGATCAGCGCCTTCAAAATCCACTTCTATTTCTGGCAGATCGTCAGGCAGTTCGCCATCGGCCAGTTGGTTACCTGCGGACTTGTGCGCATTAGCGGCGGCTTCTTCACCGTGGTAGCGAGCAATCAACTCACGCGCCAGCTCCATTTTCACGTCACGTGGGTTCGCACCCTGCTCAACACTCTGCTTAAGCGCATCAAGCTCTTCGTTGGATTTCAGCGACAGTAGCTCAAAGTAGCGCCACATTAAGCTATCGGGCATTGAAACCAGCTTGTTGAACATGGAACCCGGTGCTTCATCAACGCCCACGTAGTTACCGAGCGACTTCGACATCTTCTGCACGCCGTCAAGACCTTCCAGCAACGGCATGGTGATAACAACTTGAGGCTCCTGGCCGAAGTGCTTTTGAATTTCACGCCCCATCAGCAGGTTGAACTTCTGGTCGGTGCCGCCCAACTCGATATCCGCTTCCAGCGCCACAGAGTCATAGCCCTGGACCAGCGGATACAGAAACTCATGAATGGCGATAGGCTGATTGGCTTTATAGCGTTTTTCAAAATCATCCCGCTCAAGCATACGCGCAACGGTGCTTTGTGCGGCCAGCTCAATCATCTTGGCGGCGGTCAGCTCGCCAAACCACTCCGCATTAAAGCGCACCTCGGTCTTTTCAGGATCAAGGATCTTGAAAACCTGCTCTTTATAGGTTTCCGCGTTGGCTTTCACATCGACTTCGGTCAGTGGCTTGCGGGTGATGTTCTTACCCGTCGGGTCACCAATACGTCCAGTGAAGTCACCGATCAGAAAAATAACGGTATGCCCCAGGTCCTGGAATTGACGCATTTTGGTCAGAAGCACGCTGTGACCCAAATGCAGGTCAGGGGCTGTGGGGTCAAAACCAGCTTTGATACGCAGCTTGCGCCCGGAGGCCAGCTTCTTTTTAAGCTCGTCCTCTACGAGGATTTCATGCGTACCCCGCGCCAACAGCGCTAAAGCCTGATCCACCTCACTCATTGCCTCTCTCCACTCTAAACGTTGCCCCATTGGGCATACAGATGAACAATAGCCGACGATGTTACCATGCCTGCCCGACCTGGTTGAGCCTTCGCACCGCCTTGGATACTGCTTTATGAAAACGCTCCCCACTGCTCCCACGCTTTATTATATGGGTTTAATGTCAGGCACCAGCCTTGACGGTATTGATGCAGCGCTTATTGCGATCACTCCCACCGCCCCGCCTCGGCTGGTGGCCACCCATGCCGAGCCCATGCCGGAAGCATTGCACAGCGCACTATTAACGCTATGTAACGCAGAGCAGGTAAGTTTCGCCCAGTTGGCCTTGGCCGAAAATGCCTTTTGCCATCTTCAGGCGCAGGCTATTAATACCCTTTTGGCCCAGCAAGGTCTTTCACCCAGCCAGATCAGTGCAATCGGCAGCCATGGCCAAACTATCGAGCACGCTCCCGATGGGCATAGTGGCGGCCCCGCCTACACGCTGCAGTTGGATAACCCAAGCCTATTGGCGGAACTGACAGGCTGTACGGTCGTCGCCGACTTTCGCCGCCGCGACTTGGCGGCAGGCGGCCAGGCGGCCCCACTTGCGCCCGCCTTTCATCAGGCGCTATTCGGCAGGCAAACGGTAGAACAACTCATCCTCAACCTGGGCGGGATTGCCAATGTTACCTGGCTGCCGCGCCATGCTGAACAGCCGGCATTAGGGTTTGATACCGGCCCGGCTAATGTATTACTGGACGCCTGGTTTGCAAAACATTATCCCGGCCGCTTTGATCAAAACGGCAGCTGGGCCAAAAGCGGCCAGGTAGATAGCGCTCTCTTGGCGCGTTGCCTCAACGAACCCTACTTTCGCCAACCGCCGCCGCGCAGCACCGGGCGCGAACTGTTTCACTTAACGTGGCTCAAGCAGCACCTTACCGGCACGGAATCACCCGAAGATGTGCAGGCCACACTTGCCGAGCTAACAGCGATCAGCGTGGCCGAAGGCATTAAGCACTTATTGCCCGACAACCAACCCGCAACCCTAATCACCTGCGGCGGAGGCGCCCACAACGCCTACTTAATGGCACGCCTTGCCCATTACCTACCTAACGCCACGTTTACCTCGCCATCGGCTTACGGCTGGCCAGAAGACTGGATTGAAGCAGGTGCCTTTGCCTGGCTTGCCCATCAGCGTTTGCACCATTTACCTGGCAACTTACCCTCGGTCACGGGTGCCAGCGGCCTGCGTGTATTAGGGGGCATTTACTCACGCTAAGCGTCAGGCGATGGAAGCTGCTGATATTTATTAGCGAAAAGAGGCCGTTCATACGCATTCTACTTTGCCGAGGATGCTCGCAGTTCGGTAATATCCCTCTCACTTCCAACTGCGGTAAGGTGCTTGAGTATGATGGACATCGCGCTTCCTGAGTCGCTCGCCCAAGCGCGAGAACGTCTGCATCAGGCGCTTTTAGAGGCCAAGCGTCCTTTAAATGACGCAACGCTGCTTGCGGTGAGTAAAACCAAGCCAGCCCCTCTGATTCGCCAGGCTTATGCACTTGGTCAGCGGGCGTTCGGCGAAAACTACCTGCAAGAAGCATTAGACAAGCAGACCGAACTTGCTGACCTGAACGATATTGTGTGGCATTTCATTGGCCCGCTACAGTCGAATAAAACCCGCGCGGTGGCAGAGCACTTTGACTGGATGCATAGCGTTGACCGTTTAAAAATTGCCAACCGGCTCAGCGAGCAGCGCCCAGGTCATTTAGCGCCGTTAAATATATGTTTACAGGTTAATATTAGCCGTGAGGCGTCTAAATCGGGGGTGATGCCTGAAGACGTTAGGGCGCTGGCCCATGAGGTAGCCCAGCTACCCCGTTTACGGCTGCGCGGTTTAATGGCAATTCCCGCACCAGCGGACACGCTAGAGGCGCAGCGTAAGCCGTTAGCCGAACTAAGGCACCTGCTGACAGAACTACAGACAACGCTGCCTCAGGCCCCATTAGATACGCTTTCAATGGGCATGAGTGATGACCTTGAAGCCGCCGTCATGGAAGGTGCCACACTGGTACGCTTAGGCACCGCTATTTTCGGTGCGCGCGGCGCAGTCAATTCATAACAAAGGACACGCACATGACAAATAAGATCACTTTCATCGGCGCAGGCAATATGGCGACCGCTATTATCGGCGGCCTTATCGACAGCGGTGTTGCACCCACGGACCTTACCGCCACCGCGCCCAGCAGCAGCGAGCTTGCGCCGGTAAAAGAGCGCCTGGGTATTAATATTCACACCGACAACAACGTTGCCGTCAGTCACGCTGACGTGGTGGTGCTGGCCGTTAAGCCGCAAATCATGCGGGTGGTATGTGAAAAGCTGCGGGAGACTATTCAGCAACAGCGCCCGCTGGTGATCTCCATTGCAGCAGGCCTGGACGCCGCGACCATCGACCAGTGGCTGGGAGGCAATAACGCTCTGGTCCGCTGCATGCCCAATACACCTTCGCTGGTGGGATACGGCGCCAGCGGCCTGTTCGCCAATTCAGCCGTGAGCGATGCCCAGCGCGATATCGCCACTCAGCTAATGGAAGCTGTCGGCATTGTTGAGTGGGTGGAAGAAGAGCCGCTTTTGGACGCGGTAACGGCGGTTTCCGGTAGCGCCCCGGCCTATTTCTTTTTAATGCTTGAAGCCATGGAAGAGGCTGCCGTAACGCTTGGCTTACCGGCTGAAACGGCGCGCCGCTTGGCCATCCAAACGGCGCTGGGCGCCGCTACCATGGCGCAGAAGAGTGACAAAGACCCTGCCACGCTCAAGCAGAACGTGATGTCGCCAGGCGGCACCACTGAGCGCGCGATTCATCATCTGGAAGAGGCGCAGTTGCGCACTACCATTGCCGATGCCATGGAAGCCTGTGCCAAGCGCGCCCAGGAAATGGCCCGTGAATTAAGCAGCCACTGAATCATCTAACGTAACGGAGACACCAGCAATGGGCAGTCAATTGGGTAGCGCCGGGTTAACGCTAGTTAACTCGCTGATCAATATCTATTTATTTTTACTGATGCTGCGATTCTTATTGCAGGCATCGCGGGCGGACTACTATAACCCGCTAAGTCAGTCGGTGGTTAAGATCACCCAGCCTGTCGTGAGGCCTTTTCAGAGCTTTTTGGGCCCTGTGGCGGGCCGTTTCGACCTTGCCACGCTCGCCGCAGGCTTTGTGCTAAAAGTAGTGAGCATGGTGGCTATCTTCATGGTGATCGGCATTGGCATCCCGCCCATTGCCGGGCTACTGATTGCCGGGGTGGCGGCGATTGCCAATGCGATCTTAAAGATCTACTTTTTCGCTCTGATTGTGATGATCATTTTGAGCTGGGTGGCTCCGAATGCCAGCCACCCGGGCGCACTGCTGGTCATGCAGGTGGTTGAGCCCATCATGGCGCCGGTACGCCGGGTGATTCCACCGCTGGGAATGATCGACCTGTCCCCCATTGTGGTCTTTATTGCCATTAATCTTCTTGATGGCCTGGTGGTTGGCTCTCTGATCCGTGCTGCCGGCATTTCAGGGGCCCTGGTAGGGCTTTAAGGTTTTAGCCCCGCTTTCCCCCGGCTTTATTCAGAAGAACCCTTTTTGCAGGACTAACGCTTTCGATGCCCGACTCAGACACGCTTGCCCTTGCTGACCGACCAACGGACGCCGTTGGTCTTGTCACGCCTCATATTGCGCAGTTCGACACGCCACTTGCCCTCGCCTGTGGAAAAGTACTTCCGGAATATGAGCTGATCTATGAGACCTACGGCACGTTAAACGCCGAACGCAGCAATGCGGTGTTGATTTGCCACGCGCTTTCCGGCCACCACCACGCGGCGGGCTATCACAGTCTGGATGACCGAAAGCCCGGCTGGTGGGATGCGCACATTGGGCCAGGTAAATCGATCGACACCAATCGCTTCTTTGTCGTTTCCCTGAATAACCTGGGCGGCTGTCACGGCAGCACCGGCCCGGTTAGCCACAACCCTGAAACCGGTCGCCAGTGGGGGCCAGATTTCCCCATGGTCACGGTCAGCGACTGGGTCGCAAGCCAGGCACGCCTGGCCGACCATCTGGGGATTGAGCGCTGGGCGGCCGCCGTGGGCGGAAGCCTCGGTGGCATGCAGGTACTGCAGTGGACAATAACCTACCCTGAGCGAGTAGCAAATGCCGTGGTAATTGCCGCAACGCCCCGGCTTTCAGCGCAGAACATTGCGTTTAACGAAGTAGCCCGTCAGGCCATTCGCTCAGACACCGAGTTCTTCGGCGGCTGGTACGCCGAGCATGACACCGTACCCAAGCGCGGGTTGAAACTGGCACGCATGGTGGGACATATCACCTACTTGTCAGAAGACGCCATGGGCAGCAAGTTCGGGCGCGACCTTAGAAGCGACGACCTTAACTTCGGCTTCGATGTTGAGTTCCAGGTCGAGTCCTACCTGCGCTACCAGGGCGACGCGTTCTCCACCGCCTTTGATGCCAATACCTATCTTCTGATGACCAAGGCGCTGGACTATTTCGACCCGGCCGCCACCTGCGGCGGTGACCTGGCCAAAGCGCTTGCCCCTGCACAATGCCCTTTCTTGATTGTCAGTTTCACTACCGATTGGCGCTTCCCGCCCGCCCGTTCCCGTGAGCTGGTCGATGCCCTTATCCGAGCGGGCAAGTCGGTTAGCTACGCCAATATTGCGTCGCCCCATGGGCACGATGCGTTCTTGCTACCAGAGCCGCGTTATGAAGCGCTGTTCAGCGCCTTTATGAACCGTACTGCTCGTGAGCTAGGCCTGGAGGAGACCCGTTGATGCGCGCCGACCTTGAACTGATTTACGACTGGGTGCCTAAAGGCGCTCACGTACTGGATCTCGCCTGCGGCGATGGCGAGCTTCTGGAGAGTCTGGCCCGCGACAAGAGCGTTACTGGCTACGGTCTGGAGATCGACCCAGACGGCATTACCAGCTGCGTGGCACGCGGTGTCAGCGTGATAGAGCACAACCTGGACGACGGACTGGCCAGCTTTTGCGATCACAGCTACGACCTAGTCATCATGACCCAAGCACTCCAGGCACTGCGCCGCCCCGACAAAATGCTTGATGAAATGCTGCGCGTCGCTGACGAAGGCATTATCACCTTCCCCAACTTTGCCTACTGGCGTCACCGCGTCTACCTGGGTCTACGCGGCTACATGCCGGTCTCCAAGTCGCTGCCTCACGCCTGGTACGACACGCCCAACATTCACTTGTCGACCTTTAACGACTTCGAACAACTGTGCCGTGAAAAGGGCCTGGTCATCGTGGATCGTGCCGTGGGTGTGGGCGAGCGCCGCGGGCACTGGACCTCAAAGTGGTGGCCCAACCTCTTCGGCGAGATCGCCATCTTTCGCGTACGTCGCCGTTAAGCGAACCGGCAGCGTGCGCGCAAGCGTTACGCTGACCGGAACGCCCTCCTTCCACTGGGTGCTCGTACCATACGCGAGCACTTCAACACCGCTGGCAACCGCCGCCTCAAGCCCTGCCGCATAGGCGGCGTCGATATGTGCAGCGGGTGCAACATCATTAATACCTTCGTGGGCAATACAAAACAGCAGCACGGCCCGCTCTCCCTGCAAGGCCAACGCACTTAACGCCTGTAGGTGTTTAAGCCCGCGCACGCTTACCGAATCGGGGAAATAACCGTATCCATCCTGCTCTTTGAGGGTTACCTGTTTGACCTCAATGTACGCGCGCCCTTTCACCGGGTCCTCAAGCAGAAAATCAAGCCGCGACTCCCCGACCTTTACCTCACGACGCTGGCAGGCATAACCGGCGAGCGCCTCCAGTTGGTTAGCACTGAGCGCCGCCTCGACAATCCGGTTGGTTCGTCCCGTATGAACCGATACCAACGACACGCTGCCATCGGGCTGGGGCAGCTCAATGAGCTCCCATGTCCATAAAAGCTTGCGCTTGGGATTATCACTGGGTGACAGCCACACTCGGCAGCCGGGCACATTGACGGCTTTCATCGACCCGGTATTGGGGCAGTGCGCTACCACTTCTCGGCCATCGTCCAAGCGCACGTCAGCAAAAAAACGCTTATAGCGGCGCAGCAGCGTACCGGGCACCAGTGACGGATAACCCAATGGAGAAGGCAATGAGGAGTGCAGCGAAGGGGCCAGCGTCATAGCCGCCCCACGAAGCGGGTGATCCGCGCCACGGCCTCCTCAAGCCGAGCAACATCATTGGTAAACGCAATCCGCACATGGTGCTCGCCACCGCGCACGGCAAAATCAATACCGGGGGTAATGGCTACGTTTTCCTCTTCCAGCAGCCGTTCACAAAAGGCCTGGCTATCGCGGCTATAGTGCGAGATATCCAGCCAGACATAAAACGCGCCTTGAGGCGGTAAGTCGGGCGCTAGGCCAAGCGTCGCCAGCCCATCAAGCAAGACCTGACGGCGCTCGGCGAGAATTTCACGACGCTGCTCTAGAATCGCCCGGCACTCGGGAGTGAAAGCGGCAAGCGCTGCATGCTGAGACGGGGTAGAAGCTGCCAGAAAGACGTTCTGGGCAAGCCGGGTCAAGGGTTCAACCGCGCGCTGCGGCGCGACCAGCCAGCCCAGGCGCCAGCCGGTCATACCGAAATATTTTGAGAAGCTGTTAACCACAAACGCTTCGCTGGAAAGTGATGTCGCAGACAGCGGAACATCGTCGTAGTTGAGCCCTTGATAGATCTCATCAACGATCACTTCGCCCGAGCGCGTGGCCACAGCGTCCAGCACTTGAGTCAGCTGCTCAGCACTCAAGGTGTGCCCGGTAGGGTTGGAGGGCGAAGCCAGCATGGCCAGCCGGGTTTCATCACGCCAGTGCCGCTCGACCAAGCCGGCATCCAACTGCCAGCCGCTCTCACGCCCCACGGAAACCGCGTCAACTTCAGCGCCTGCCAACGCCATAAAGTGGCGGTTGCATGGATAATTGGGGTCCGCCATCAGCACCCGGTCACCGCTCTCTACAAGCAGTTGGCTTGCCAACAGCAGCGCGCCGGATGCACCCGGCGTAACCAGAATTCGGGCAGGGTCCACGTCAGCATTAAAGTGTTCAGCGTAGTGCCTGGCAATGGCCTCACGCAGCGCAGGCAGCCCGGCGGCGGGAGTGTAACGCGTCTGGCCACGTGATAGGGCCTGTTGGCCTGCCGCAATGATCGGCTCAGGCGTGGCAAAGTCTGGTTCGCCGACCTCCAGATGAATCACGTCATGCCCCGCCGCCTCCCGCGCCTGGGCCATTTCCAATAGATGCATCACGCGAAAAGGTGCCACGTGGCTGATTCGTGGGTTCCAGGCCATAACGGCTCCTTCATCTAGCAAAGTTAAAGCATGACAGGGGTCTTACAAGCAGTAGGACCATAGTCGCAAACGCACCATTATGCTTGCAAAGCGGGAGTTTTTCAGCTAAACAAGCATCCCTTTGGCGTGAGATCGTGGCATACGCTCATGATCGATCAGCAGTCATATACGTAAGGGGCAATCCCATGCCAGTAGCGGAAAAAAAACCGGAAGCGGCCAAGTCCTTCACTCCGTATGAGTCGGCACCGGGTGAAGAGTACATGAACGATAAGCAGTTGGCGCATTTTCGTCAGCTGCTGTTGGACTGGAAGCAAGACCTCATGGAAGAGGTGGACCGCACCGTGCGCCACCTTCAGGAAGACGCCAACAACTACGCCGACCCCGCCGACCGGGCAACGCAGGAAGAAGGCTTTAGCCTTGAACTGCGCACTCGCGACCGCGAGCGCAAGCTGCTCAAGAAAATCAATGAAACCATCGAAAATATCGACGACGACGATTATGGTTTCTGCGAAGCATGCGGCGTTGAAATCGGTATTCGTCGTTTGGAAGCCCGTCCTACCGCCACCCTTTGCGTTGATTGCAAAACCCTGGCGGAACTTAAAGAAAAACAGCTTGGCGGCTAAGTCGGTTATTTAACCCCTTGGTACGCTAACGCTGAAGCGGGCACCTTTGGGTGCCCGCTTTTGTTTTGGGTAAAGGTTTGCATGATGTCTTCTATCAGCTACCGGGGGCGCTTTGCCCCCACTCCTTCAGGGCCTTTGCATTTTGGTTCGCTTGTTGCAGCGCTCGGCAGTTATCTGGATGCCCGTGCCGCTGGCGGGCGCTGGCTGGTGCGTATTGAAGATATCGACCCACCGCGCTGCCCCCAAGGGGCAGACGCCACCATTTTGCGCCAGCTGGAACGCTTTGGCTTACAGTGGGATGAAACGCTATGCTGGCAGCACAACCGCCATGACGCTTATCAACAAGCGCTGGATCAACTCATTGATCAGCGCTTGGCGTATCCTTGTAGCTGCTCACGCAAACAGTGGCAATCGCATGCTATTTATCCAGGCTGGTGCCGTGACGGATTAAGGGAGCCGGATAAGCCGGTTGCCTGGCGGTTACGCAGTGACCTGGCCAAGCGCCCGATTGTCTGGCAGGACCGTCTGTTTGGCGCGCAGCAGTTTGACCCAGTAGCGCTGGGTGACGTGGTACTTAAGCGCAAGGATGGTCTTTGGGCTTATCAGTTGGCGGTCGTCGTTGACGATGCCGAGCAGGGTATTACCGACGTGGTTCGTGGGCTCGATTTACTCGACAACACCCCTTGGCAGCGTCAGCTTCAAAGCGCTTTGAAGCTACCAGAACCGCGCTATTTACATTTGCCACTGGTCGTCACCCCAGACGGCCAAAAGCTTTCAAAACAGAACCTGGCCCCGGCGCTTGCCGAGGATGAAGACGGCAGGCGGCGCCAGCTTTTTCAGGCGCTTCAAGCGCTTGATCAAGCACCGCCGGCCGCTCTGGCCACCGAACCTCCTGCCAGCCAGCTACACTGGGCAGTGGCAAACTGGGCGATTGAGCGCCTTTCCCCCACCGAACACCGCCGCTCGCCGTAAGGAGTTCTCCATGTATGTCTATCGCATCATGCTGTTTTTGGTGTTTGGCGGTTATTTGCTCTCTCCGTTATTAATGGACGGCTGGAGCAATCCGAGCACGGCCTGGTACCGCCCGTTCGCTATCTGGGGCGTGTTGATTGCGCTCACGCTATGGCTTGAGCAAAAAAGGAAGTTAGATGAGCGTTGAGTTAACCGGCGTTTTACTGCTCGGCCTGGGCTTCCTGGGGCTGATGTTTAGCTGTGGCGTCGCCGTTGAGCGCGGCTGGTTGCCTACATACGTTACCCGCCACCCCATCGTTTACACCCTCGCTCTCGGCGTTTATGCCAGCGCCTGGGCAATTTATGGCAGCGTTGAACTTGCGGCCCAGGCAGGGTTTGGCTACCTGGCTTACTACCTGGGCGCGGCCGGTACCTTTTTACTTGCTCCGGTCCTGCTAGTGCCTATCCAGCGGATTACCCGCACGTATCAGCTCGCCTCACTCGCGGACCTGTTTGCGTTCCGGTTTCGTTCGCGCTGGGCAGGCTCGCTGGTCACGTTAATCAGTCTTTTGGCCGTGCTGCCGCTGTTAGGCATTCAAGTTCAAACCTTGAGCAGCGCTATTCAATGGCTCACCGGTAGTGCCTATAGTTCCGCGGTCGCCCTGCTATTTTGTGGGCTGATTGCGGTACTCGCCGTGATGTTCGGAGCCCGACATAGCCATACGCGCCAGGATCCGTTAATCAGCATGTTGGCGCTTGAGTCTTTGATCAAACTACTCGCCATGCTGTGCCTGGGCGCGGTGGCCTTATGGCTTGTGTTTGATGGACCCAATGATTTACAACGCTGGCTTGAGGGGCCAGGCCTACAAGCCCAGCAGGCAACCTATCAGCTGGATGACGCTCAATGGCGCACGCTGTTACTGCTGTTTTTTGCAGCCGCGTTCATGATGCCCCATCTATTTCATATTACCTTTGCCGAAAACCTGTCACGTCACACCCTGCTTCAGGCCAGCTGGACATTACCGCTTTACCTGTTATTGATGGCCTTGCCGATACCACTTATCTGGTGGGCCGCTCAATCGGTCAATAACGAGCTTCCGATCACGGCCTACGCGGTGTATATGATCAGCGAACACTGGTGGGTCAAAGCACTGGCATTTCTGGCCGGGCTCGCTGCGGTCACCGGTACGATGATCATGATCGCCCTGGCGCTATCCGGCATGGTGCTCAACCATATTGTACTGGTGGCCAGGCCGCCCGAAGCGCGTAGCGATCTTTATGGCTGGCTACTCTGGCTACGCCGAGCCTTGGTGGTCGGCGTGATTGTTAGCGGCTGGCTATTTTATGAGGGGGTTGGGCGCCATCACGACCTCGTGAGCCTGGGCATGGCCTCTTTTGTGGGTATGGCGCAGTGCTTGCCCGGCATGCTGGCACTGCTTTACTGGCCAGGTGCAAATCGCAAAGGCATGGTTGTTGGCCTTATCGCAGGTGTCATCCTGTGGCTTTGGGGGCTTTGGCTACCGCTTATCTTCACGTTCCCGACCCCCGCACTGCCCTTTAGTCACCTGATGAGCGACAGTGCGCCGCCCTGGTACACGGTAACGCTGGTATCACTGGCGACCAACATTGTTCTCTTGATGGTTATTTCGCTGTTTACACGTATTTCAGAGGGCGAAAAATCAGCCGCCGAGGCGTGCTCCGTCGATGCCGTTATCCGCTCCAAGCGGCTACCGCTGGAGGCTGCCACCGCTGCTGACTTTTCTACGCACCTGGCGCAAGCGATCGGCGATGAAGCCGCCCAGCGAGAAGTATCCAGAGCATTAAAAGCGCTCAAGTTTACGCCACAAGAACGCCGCCCTTACGCACTGCGCCGCCTGCGTGACCGTATTCAGGCCAACCTGTCAGGCTTAATGGGGCCTTCGGTCGCACGTGACATTGTCGACCGCTACCTGCCCTACCGCCATGACGACGCCCCGGTAACGGACGATATCCACTTTGTGGAGAGCCGCCTGGAAGCCTACCGTTCACGCCTGACCGGGCTTGCCCGAGAGCTTGACGGACTGCGCCGCCACCACCGCCAAACGCTGGCTTATCTTCCTGTTGGCCTGTGCGTATTTGGCGATGACAAAGAGCTTTTGATGTGGAACGAGGCGCTTTCCCAGCTTTCTGGCATCAGCGGCGAAAGCGTGATTGGCGCGCGCTGCGATAATTTACCTGCGCCGTGGCCTGAGCTATTGGGCAACGTCTTGCTGGCCTCCCACACACCGCTTTATAAGCAGGCGGTGTCGCTGCACGGCAAGGATTACTTTCTTACCCTGCATAAAGCCGAGCTTAGCGGCCACGACAGCCGAGGCGGCAGCGTGGTGTTGGTCGAAGACCACACCGAGATGAAGTGGCTGGAAGATGAGTTGGTCCATGCTGCCCGCCTGGCTTCTATTGGCCAGTTGGCAGCCGGCGTTGCCCACGAGATTGGCAACCCGATTACCGGGATTTCGTCACTGGCGCAAAATTTACGCTACGATACCAACGACCCCGCTCTGCTAGAGACTGCGGATCAGATCCAGCAGCTAACCCGGCGCGTAACGACCATTGTGAACTCGCTGGTCGGCTTTGCGCATGGCGGGCGCCAGGCGGGCCCGCCGCCCGCGTCTCCTGCGGCGCTTAACACGCTAAGCGAAGACGCATTAAACTTGATCCACCTGGCGCGCTCGGGTGAGGATGTAACGTTGACCAATGCATGCCCTGATGGTCTTGTGGTACGTGGGGATGCTCAGCGTTTAACCCAGGTGATGGTCAACCTGCTTAGCAACGCCAGGGACGCTTGCATGCCCGGCGGCCAGGTGGTGATTACCGCAGGGCAGCAGGCAGGCAGTGCCTGGTGGCGGGTAACGGATAACGGCCAGGGAATTGATCCTCGCGTGCGTGACCACTTGTTTGAGCCATTCACCACGACCAAACCTGCAGGCGAAGGCACAGGACTTGGGCTGTCGCTTGCGTATCAAATTATCAACGAGCACCAAGGCAGAATAGACGTGGCCTCGCCGCCGCCCAACGAGCCTCGCGGCACGGCCATTACGCTTTGGCTGCCGCTTTACCAACAGGATGGCCAGCGACCCTATGCCCAGGATT
The DNA here is from genome assembly GCF_052446175.1 of Halomonas sp. AOP43-D1-4. NCBI lineage: Bacteria > Pseudomonadati > Pseudomonadota > Gammaproteobacteria > Oceanospirillales > Halomonadaceae > Halomonas > Halomonas sp. AOP43-D1-4. Next base: position 227,297 of record NZ_JBQSVY010000005.1, on the reverse strand, counting down.
CTGATTGTTGAAGATGAAGCGATTATTCGCAGTGCGCTAAAGCGCCTGCTTGAGCGTCATGACTACACCGTCAGCGAAGCAGGTAGCGTTGAAGAGGCCAACCAACTAACGCTTTCTGAGTTCGACCTCATCATCAGTGACCTGCGTCTGCCGGGCGAACCTGGCACCACGTTGATTGGCGCTGCTGCTCCCGCACCGGTGCTGATCATGACCAGCTATGCCAGCATGCGCTCAGCGGTAGATGCCTTAAAACAAGGTGCCGTCGATTATATCGCCAAGCCGTTTGACCACACTGAAATGCTGGAGACCGTTGAGCGTATATTGCATCAGCAGTCGATGCAGCATGGCGAGCCCCCTGCGATTACTGATGATGGTGGCAGCCAGCAGATGATGATTGGCGAGTGCGCGGCCATGCAGCAGGTCTATACGCGTATCCGCAAAACCGCCCCGGCCGATGTGACCGTGCTGATTTTAGGAGAATCAGGTACCGGTAAAGAGCTGGTTGCGCGGGCTATTCACCAACAAAGCAAGCGCGCCAGCGCCCCGCTAATCAGCGTTAACTGTGCCGCTATTCCCGAAACGCTGATTGAGTCTGAACTGTTCGGCCATGAGAAAGGCGCGTTTACCGGCGCCAGCGCATCACGCACCGGCCTAGTGGAGGCCGCCGACCAGGGCACGCTGTTTCTTGATGAGATTGGTGAACTGCCCCTTGATGCTCAGGCACGCCTGCTGCGTGTGTTACAGGAGGGAGAAATCCGCAAGATTGGTTCTGTGGAAACCCGCCACGTTAATGTCCGCCTGATTGCCGCGACCCACCGCGACCTGCGTGCCTTATCCAAAAGTGGTGAATTTCGCCTGGACCTTTACTACCGCTTAAACGTGATGCAGATCGAGCTCCCCCCGCTGCGCGAACGCGAAGACGACGTGCTCCAGATTGCCGATATCTTGCTGGATAAAGCGTGCACGCGTCACGAACGCCCCGGCCTACGGCTTTCAAGGGCCGCCCGCCAGGACCTGCGTGATTACCCGTGGCCAGGTAACGTTCGTGAGCTTGAAAACGCCCTGGAGCGAGGCGTGATTTTAGCCGAAGGCCATCTGATTCACCCGGATGATCTCGGACTGGCACCTGCACCGCCTCGTGCCCATTCACAGGCGAGTTTAGCGGCCTCCTCCAGCGACGAGAGCACGCCAGCGGAGGATGAGGATGATCTCTCTTTGGAAGACTATTTCCAGCACTTTGTGCTTGAGCATCAAGACCTGATGAGCGAAACCGAGCTGGCTCAAAAACTGGGCATTAGTCGTAAAAACCTGTGGGAACGACGCCAACGGCTTGGCATCCCGCGTAAAAAAACTGCTCGGCGTCCCAACTGACGCCGCTGACTGGCCGGCCCGCCAGGGCCTCACACCAAGTACTTACGACCATCGTCTACTATACTGATTTAAATAAAAAATAACCGATTTACGTTACCCAATCATTGTTACCTACCCACACAATGCCCGTAAAAAATCGGACCAAAAACGGTAACACTTATCTATCACCGAAGTTCCTCAAAATAAAAAAATAATCATAAGCACATGAAATGAATAAACATTTAAACAAGTGGCACGACGAGTGCAATATTACTAGGTAAGAAAAATAAACTGGGCCAAGCGGTGGGTCACTAACAAAAACAACATGACACCACCCCAACCTGAGCCATAACAAAAACAACAAGGCCAGGGGAGATAACAGCACTAATAATAACAACAGGCTTCAATCTCATGACTTGCTGGCGCTAAGCACAATAAGCGCAGCTAATAAAAACAACAGGTAGCAAGTGCCCAAAATGGACGCGACGTACACCAAATGATCTGCGCCCCAACAAGAATAATAGCAGTGAGTGTGTACACCCCCGGAAACAACAATAATACGTCGGGGAAGAAAAGTTCGCGGTTGGATTATTGTTTTGAATACGAGGCGGTCGGATACTGTCTATCGACTGCGGTGCGTATTCAGGGCGATGTGCCATCATGAAGAAAAACAGCAGCATGGACGCTGATTAAATGCTTTACAGGGGAGGCTCTTTTAGCCTCCCCTTTCCGCGTTTAAAGGGGAAGGCGTTCGTAAACCTGCCCGAGGTGCTTTGCAAGCGTAAAGGGGTCGGCTACACTCATCGGCTTACCGCTTACTTCACGGTCACTTTTTCGATACCCTGCGAGTCGATATCGCCGCATGTTCAAAGGATTTACCCGTTTCTTACATAGCCCGGGAGAGCAATTGAAAACCCTGCTCGATCCCCAAGAGAGTGGAACCGCTCTCAGCCCACGCATTATCCCTCGGTCCGAGCACCCTGTTTCTCGCCAACATATCAGCGACGCTGCGCTAAAAGTGCTTTACCGCCTTAGCGGTGCAGGCTTCGACGCCTACCTGGTGGGCGGATGTATTCGCGATGCGCTGCTTGGCAAAATGCCCAAGGACTTTGACGTTGCCACCAACGCCACGCCGGAGCAGGTGCGTGACCTGTTTCGCAATTCGCGTTTGATTGGCCGACGCTTTCGTATTGTCCATGTCCGCTTTGGGCGCGAGGTCATCGAAGTCACTACGTTCCGTGGCAAGCCACAAGACGAACACGGCGAGAATATCGCTCACCAGTCGGACGCCGGCTTGCTGCTGCGAGACAATGTATGGGGCAGCATTGAGGAAGATGCCTTACGGCGTGACTTCACCGTTAATGCGCTGTATTACAACATTGCCGACTTCAGCCTTCACGACTTTGCCAACGGTGCGCGTGATATTGAATCGCGCACGCTGCGCCTGATTGGCGACCCGGCCACCCGCTACCGGGAAGACCCGGTACGTATGCTGCGCGCCGTTCGCTTCGCGGCCAAGCTCGACTTCACTATTGAGCCTGACACCGAAGCGCCGATGTACGACCTTGCGCCGCTGTTGCTGCAAATTCCGCCTGCACGGCTATTTGATGAAGTGCTCAAGATGTTTATGTCAGGCTATGGGTTGGCAACCTTCCGCCTGCTTAGCCATTACGGCCTGTTTGGCATGCTCTTCCCCGAATCGGAAGAGGCGATGGCCGATGCGGCGTGGGCGGAAAAGCTCATTGAATTCGCCTTGGCCAATACCGATAAGCGCATTGCCGAAGGCCGCCCAGTGACGCCTGCCTTCCTGCTGGCCGCCTTCTTATGGGCCCCGGTTGCCAATCGCCAGGCCGAGCTTGAAAGTGAAGGCATGCCCGCGATACCGGCACTGCAAACGGCATCGCAGGAGGTGGTGTCGCGTCAATTGGAACATACCTCTATCCCTAAACGCTTTGGCATGCCCATGCGCGATATTTGGGAGCTACAGGCACGTCTGCCGTTACGACGCGGCAAGCGTGCGTTCCAAACCCGCGAGCACCCACGGTTTCGTGCCGCTTACGACTTACTACTGCTGCGTGAGCAGGCGGGCGAAATCCCGCGCGGCTTGGGCGACTGGTGGACGGCCTTCCAGCAGGGCGACGAGCATGAGCAGCTTCGCTTGCTACAAAAAATTGGGGGCGACCCGGCAAGCCAGGGCGACCGCCGCCGCAAACGGCGCCGTAAACCCACGCGCAAATCGGAAAAGTGAGCAACGCATGAGCCCGACATCGCTTACGTATATTGGCTTGGGTAGTAACCTTGATGATCCTATCAGGCAGGTGCGCCAGGCGATTTCGGCACTTGCCCTGCTGCCCTTGAGCCAGTTGACGGCCACCTCCTCACTTTACGCGAGCCGCCCAGTTGGCCCCCAGGACCAGCCGGATTTTGTCAACGCAGTAGTCGCCCTGACAACGCGCCTTTCACCGCTGGCGCTGCTTGACCAACTACAGGCGCTGGAACAACAGCACCGGCGCCAGCGGCTACGCCACTGGGGCCCACGCACGCTGGATCTGGATTTACTGCTTTTTGACCAGCAGGCAATTGCCTATCCGCGTTTAAACGTTCCCCATCCGCGTATGCTCGAGCGCGCCTTTGTGCTCGCTCCCCTGGCGGAACTGGATGCAACGCTGACGCTTCGCCAGCAGCCGGTAAGCGAATGGCTAAATCAAATCCCCGAACCAGGCATTCAGCGTTTAGTCGAAGATGGCCCTGCCTAAGCGGTTATCTTGCTACCCTAGCCTCTACACACAACACTGGACCGGGTAACAATCGTTTTCCAGCCCACACACTAACGTTCTGGTTTGTCTTTCAGGGCCCATTTTTTAAGACCCGTTTTTTAAGAACTATTTTCAAAAACCGTTTTTAAGAACATTGCAACAGCGTGATATTAACAACGGCCGGCTGCCCATGCCGCAGCGGCCACGACGAGTGAGAGCATGCCATGAAACCCGTGACTCTAAGCACGCTACAGGCCTACAAGCGCGCTGGCGAAACGTTTAGTTGCTTAACCGCTTACGATGCCTCCTTTGCCCAAGCGGCGAGCCACGCCGGTATCGACGTGCTTTTGGTGGGTGACTCGCTCGGCATGGTGCTCCAGGGGCATACCAGCACGCTCCCCGTGACAGTCGACGATATTTGCTACCACACCCGCTGTGCCGCACGCGGCAAAGGCCATAGTCTGTTGATGGTTGACCTGCCGTTTATGAGTAACGCCTCTACGCAGCGCATGCTGGAAGACGGCGCAGCCCTCATGCGTGCCGGTGCGGAACTGGTCAAGGTAGAAGGCGAAGCCTGGATGGCCGAGGGGATCCGTGAGCTAACACGCCGCGGCGTGCCCGTATGCGCCCACTTGGGCTTAACGCCACAGGCGGTTTATCAGTTAGGTGGCTACAAGGTACAAGGACGAGACACCACCCAGGCAGAGCGTATCCTGCAGGATGCCAAAGTGCTGGTTGAGGCGGGCGCTTCGGTTATATTACTGGAGTGCGTACCGGCAAGCCTGGGGAAGGCCATTACCAACGCACTTGATGTACCGGTCATCGGAATTGGTGCAGGCCCCGATACCGATGGTCAAATTCTGGTCATGCATGATGTGCTCGGCGTCACCCATGGCCGCCCGCCGCGGTTTGTGAAAAACTTCATGGCAGATGCTGGCAATATTCAGGGCGCCTTTCAGGACTTCCACGAGGCGGTCAAAACGCGCGCCTTCCCAGCTCCCGAGCACTGCTTCTAATCTGCCCGTTTGCGACGTAACCTTACGACACATGACTATGCGTACATTGCGAGAGATCAACGACCTGCGCAGCCTCCTGCGCGACTACCGAACGCGCGGCCAGCGAATCGCGCTCGTGCCGACCATGGGCAATCTTCATGCCGGGCATTTAGCGCTGGTTGCCAAGGCGCGTGAGCACGCAGATGTTGTCGTTGCCAGCCTGTTTGTAAACCCCATGCAGTTTGGGCCTAACGAAGACCTGGACGGCTACCCGCGCACCTTCACCGATGACCAGGCAAAGCTTGGGGCAGCCGGATGCGACGTGCTCTTTTCACCCTCGGTAAGCACGCTTTATCCCAATGGGCTAACCTCGCAAACGTGCGTTCACGTGCCTGACGTGGGAGAGGGCCTGTGCGGTGGCTCACGGCCCGGGCACTTTGACGGCGTGTCTACCGTTGTCACGCTGCTGTTTAACCTCGTACAGCCTGACGTTGCCTGCTTTGGTGAGAAGGACTACCAGCAGCTTGCCGTTATTCGCAAGTGTGTGCAGGACCTGCATATGCCGATTGACATTATTGGCGTGCCGATTGTGCGCGCCGACGATGGGCTGGCACTTTCATCGCGTAACGGCTACTTGAGCGATGCCGAACGCATAATAGCCCCTACGCTTTACCGCACGCTATGTGAATTGCGCGACGCCTTGGAACAGGGTGAGTCACTGGAAACCATTTTGGCGAACGGGCTTATTGAGCTTACCAAGGCGGGCTTTACGCCCGATTACCTTGAGCTTCGTACGCCCGAGTTAACGCCTGTCAGCACCACCACTCGTGACGCGGTATTACTGGCCGCTGCTCGGCTAGGTCCCGCTCGCTTGATTGATAATCTCAGCGTGCAACTGCCCGCTTGATCCATTACGCTTTATCGCCAAGCCGCAGGCTTCGCAACCAGGAGTTGTTATGCAAACAATTATGCTCAAAGCCAAGCTCCATATGGCACGCGTTACCCATGCAGTGCTTAACTACGAAGGGTCTTGCGCCATTGATGGCGACCTGCTGGATATGGCCGGTATTCGTGAAAACGAACAAATCCAGATCTATAACGTTGAAAACGGTGAGCGTTTTACCACCTACGCGATCCGTGGCGAAGAAGGCTCTCGTTTGATCTCGATTAACGGCGCGGCAGCGCATTTAGCTGCCCCCGGTCACCGGATTATTATTTGTAGCTACGCCCACTATTCGGAAGCCGAGCTTGAACAGCACCAGCCAGCTCTGGTCTACCTACAAGAAGGTAACGAGGTTAGCCATACCAGCAACGCTATCCCGGTGCAGCTGGCGTAGGCTACGCCTTCTAGTCATCTACCGAGCGGACCTTCAGGGTCCGTTTTTATTTGCCTTTAAAAAAGCGCATTGCCGCAACGCACAACTTTCCCCTATGCTGAGTAGCAAGCCTGACATAAAAAACAGATAGCGTAGGTTATGCTCAGTACATCAGGCAGTAAGAACAGATAGCAAGAACAGACAGTAAAACAGGTCCGTAAAAACAGGCCCGTACAAACAAAATAGCAAAACAGGCAGTCTACCTTACTCACGTTAGGAGTCATCTCATGCAAGAAGTGGTCATTGTTGCGGCTCGCCGCACTGCGGTCGGTTCCTTTGGCGGTTCACTGGCAGGCATTCCTGCAAGCGAGCTTGGCGCGTTAGTGATAAAGGATATCCTTGAATCAACCGGCGTTTCCCCCGACCAGGTGGACGAAGTACTCCTCGGCCAAGTACTGACGGCGGGCGTAGGGCAAAACCCTGCTCGTCAGGCGGCAATTAAAGCGGGCCTGCCGGCCTCTGTACCGGCCATGACAATCAACAAGGTATGTGGCTCAGGCCTAAAAGCCGTGCATCTTGCAACACAAGCGATTCGCTGTGGCGACGCTGAGCTGATTCTGGCGGGTGGGCAGGAAAACATGTCGGCGTCTCCCCATGTATTGCCCCATTCGCGCACTGGTCAGCGCATGGGCGATTGGAAAGCCATTGATACCATGGTGCATGACGGTCTTTGGGATGCGTTCAACGACTATCATATGGGCATCACCGCCGAAAACCTGGCTGAAAAATACGGCATTACCCGCGAGGAAATGGACGCGTTTGCCGCTCAGTCGCAACAGAACGCTGCCAACGCCATTAAAGAGGGCAAATTTAAAAGCCAGATCGTGCCGGTGCAGATCCCCCAGCGCAAAGGCGATCCCGTTGTGTTTGATACCGACGAGAACCCGCGCGAAATTACCGCTGAAAAGCTGACGGGCATGCGCCCAGCGTTCAAAAAGGATGGCACCGTTACCGCAGGTAACGCCTCCTCATTGAACGATGGCGCGGCCGTTGTGATGATCTGCTCGGCAGAAAAAGCCAAGGCGTTAGGTCTTGAGCCGCTGGCACGTATTGCCGCTTATGCCAATGCGGGCGTAGACCCTGCCATTATGGGTATTGGCCCCGTGCCTGCTACCCGTCGCTGCCTGGAAAAAGCCGGCTGGAGCCTGGAGGACCTGGACCTGGCGGAAGCCAACGAGGCTTTTGCGGCACAGGCCCTTTCTGTTCAGAAAGAGCTGGGCTGGGATATATCCAAGGTCAACGTCAACGGTGGCGCGATTGCCCTGGGCCACCCGATTGGTGCTTCTGGCTGTCGCGTGCTGGTATCACTCCTTCATGAGATGATTGCCCGGGATGCCAAGAAAGGCCTGGCGACGCTGTGTATCGGCGGCGGCCAAGGGGTGGCACTGGCGATTGAGCGCCCCTGATCTCGGCGATTAACGCTTAAAATGTAAATGCCCCTGTCACTGACAGGGGCATTTTTATGCCTCAAGGCTTCGCACCTGACATCTAACACTCATGGGGCACTTAGCGGTGCTTTTCACCCACAATGGTGGCGGGTGTTCGCCATACCAACAGCGCGCCCAGCAAGAATAGGCCCGATGCGGCCCACATGGTAATAGGCAGGCTAGTAGCATCAACAACCCGGCCACCGACCATCGCGCCCAGCCCAATGGAGAGGTTGAACACAAAGGCCATCAAGGCGGTCGCGGCTTCGGTATTGGGTGCGGTGCGTAAAATCCACGTCTGTATGCTCACCGACACGCTGCCAAACGCGGCCCCCCATACCATGAGTAGCAGCACGCCGCTGACAGGCTCGACCCCGAGCAGCGGGAAAGACGCCACCACCAATAGCAGCAAGCTTGGGATCGCCAGCACCGCCCGATAAGGATGGCGCCCAGCGAACATGCCTGCGGCGATATTGCCCAGAATTCCTGCCGCCCCATACAGTAGCAGCAAGCTGCCCACATGGCGCTGAGCTACACCGCTTATCTCCTGAAGGATAGGGCTAATGAAGGTGTACGCTGCAAAGTGTCCGACAACCACAAAGCCCGTGACCAGAACCGCGACCCGAACGCCACGGCTAGTGAACTGCTGGGCCAGCACTTTGAGGCGGACTGGCTCCCTGGGTGGCAGTGGCGGCAGCCAGCACCACAGTGCCAGTGCGGTTAACAGGCTAAAACCGCCCAAAGCCCCAAACGCGATTCGCCAGTTGCTTAGATCACCCAGTAAGGTACCCAGTGGCACGCCAAGTACCGATGCAGCGGCTACGCCGCCAAAAATAATCGTCATGGCCTTGGGCACTTTATCGCTGGGCACCAAGCGCGGAGCAATACTCCCGGCCACGGCCCAATAACCGCCAATGCTGACACCCACCAGCACGCGGGCGCCCAGCAGCAGAATAAAGCTACTGGCCAGTGCTGAAAGCACGCTACCAATCACCATGACGACCATGAGTAGCGTGAGCATAATGCGTCTATCCAACCGGCCTACCGCCACGGGCAGTAGCGGTGCCGAAAAAGCGGCGACCACGCCCGGTACCGTTACCATCAAGCCAGCGATACCGGGCGTTACATCCATGGATGAAGCCACCTGAGACAACAACCCGATAGGCAGCTGTTCAGCGGTTACCAATAGAAAAATGCCGATCATCACGGCGACCACCGCCCACCAACGCGGTGCCTGTTCCTTCTCCATGCCTACTTCCTTCTAACTAAACGTCCACCCAACCAAACGCTCTTTTAATCACACTTTCTTTCAACCAAACGACTCCGCCCCCGCAACCAGGGGCTACGGGGGCGGAAGAGACAACCTTACGGCGACTTAGTCCGCGGTGTTCTCACTTTCAGCGGCAAACGCTGCTTTCTCTTCTTCAGCGATCTCTTTCATCGAGAGCTTCACGCGGTTGCGGTTATCGATGTCGAGCACCTTCACAATCACGTCGTCGCCTTCGTTCAGGAAATCGCGCACGTTGTTAACGCGCTCAGCCACGATTTGCGAAATATGCACAAGACCATCCGTACCCGGCATGATGTTCACAAAGGCACCGAAGTCAGCAATACGTACGACCTTGCCGTTATACAGCTTGCCAATTTCCGCTTCTGCCGTAATCGCCAATACGGTATCGATGGCTTTTTTCGCCGCTGCCTTGTCTTCAGCGTAGATGCGCACGGTGCCGTCGTCATCGAGGTCGATAGACGCGCCGGTATCATCGCAAATCTTGCGAATGGTGGCGCCGCCTTTACCAATAACGTCACGGATCTTGTCCGGGTCGATCTTGATAGTGGCCATGGAAGGCGCATTATCGGAGACGTCGGTACGGCTCTGGCTAATGACCACGTTCATCTGCTCAAGGATACCCAGACGCGCTTTGTGGGCTTGCTGAAGCGCGGTCTCCATGATTTCTTCGTTGATGCCTTCGATCTTGATGTCCATCTGCAGGGCAGTAACACCCTCCTCTGAACCGGCAACTTTAAAGTCCATATCGCCAAGGTGATCTTCATCACCCAGGATATCGGTCAGTACCGCGTAGCCATCTTCGTCTTTCACCAGGCCCATGGCGATACCCGCCACCGGCGCTTTCAGCGGTACACCCGCATCCATCAGCGCAAGCGAGGAGCCACATACCGAAGCCATTGAGCTTGAACCGTTGGATTCGGTAATTTCCGATACCACGCGAATGGTGTAGGGGAAATCTTCTTCGGACGGCAGCATGGCTTGAATACCACGACGTGCCAAACGGCCATGGCCGATTTCACGACGTTTCGGGCCACCCATAAAGCCCGCTTCACCGACCGAGTAGGGAGGGAAGTTGTAGTGCAGCATAAAGCGGTCTTTACGCTCGCCTTCCAGCGACTCGATCAACTGAGAGTCACGCAGGGTGCCCAGCGTTGCCACTGCAATCGCTTGGGTCTCACCGCGAGTGAACACCGCCGAACCGTGAGTCTTGGGCAGCACGCCCACTTCGATCGCCAGCGGGCGCACGGTGAAGTTGTCACGGCCATCAATGCGCGGCTCACCTTTTACAACGCGTGAACGTACAACGCGCTTCTCAAGACCAGCAAAGGCACCTTTTACTTCGTCTTTGCTGAACTTGTCGTTAACCGGCTCGCCGTCAACGACTGCCAACTGCTCAACCGCCTGATCTTTCAGAGCTGCTAGCGCGTCTTGGCGCTGCATCTTATCGGTGATGCGATAGGCATCGCCCACCTGAGCTTCAAACGCATCCGCAATGGCGGTTTTCAGCGCCACGTTCTCAGCGGCTGGCTGCCAGTCCCAACGCGGTTTTCCGGCCTCTTGAACCAGTTCGTTAATCGCGCTAACCGCGACCTGCATTTCCTGATGACCAAACAGTACGGCGCCCAGCATTTCGTCTTCCAGAAGCTCTTTGGCTTCGGACTCGACCATCAGCACAGCATTTTCAGTACCGGCAACCACCATGTTCAGTTCAGAAGTCGCGAGCTCTTCAACGGTCGGGTTAAGGAAATAACCTTGCTCTTCGTTGAAGCCAACGCGCGCAGCGCCGATCGGGCCGTTGAACGGCACGCCAGAAATGCTGAGTGCAGCGGAGGTACCCAGCATCGCGGCAATATCCGGATCGTGGTTACGATCAGTGGAAAGAACGGTACAGATAACCTGCACTTCGTTCATAAAGCCTTTGGGGAAAAGCGGACGGATCGGACGATCGATCAGACGCGAGGTCAGAGTTTCTTTCTCGGTCGGACGCCCTTCGCGCTTAAAGAAGCCGCCGGGAATTTTACCTACTGCGTAGGTTTTTTCCTGGTAATGAACCGAGAGCGGAAAAAAGGGTTGGCTGGGGTTGGCTTCTTTACGCGCCACCACGGTACACAGCACAACGGTATCTTCCATAGTGACCATGACGGCACCTGTGGCTTGACGAGCGATACGCCCGGTTTCTAGCGTGACGGTGCTACGACCGTACTGAAACGTTTTTTTTACCGGATTCACGGCGACTTCCTTTAACATTAATATCTACTTGTCTATTCGTTTGGGTCGTTTTGACTCGCCACCATTCTAGGCGCTGTAGCGCCATACGGCTACCAGAAACCCAAAATCACCGGGTGCATATCCATGGTGTATCGCCCATATTCGGCAGCCTCCGCTAGCGAACACAGCGATGTCGCCAAATCAGGACCAACAGCCATGCTCAATTCTGAATCACAGATTAAGCGGCTGCAGGTGGTAGACACCTTACTAAATAAGGCTATGGCTTGATGGTCTTAGCGACGGTAGTACTCCGCTACCGTGTCTTCAGCGACTTGCTGTAAAAAGGCAGCATCATCCTCGTCGATTCGACCGTAGTAAGTGTACGGGTTACCGACCACAGATGTGTCGTAAAGAGCCGAAAACACTGTGGCGGCCGCTAGGTAGCTGCCTTCTGGTGAAGGGTGGCTACCGTCATAATCGACATGCAAAGCCAGCTCTGGGCGCTGCTCATAGGCATTCTGAAAGGCAAGGCCGACCGGAATTACCAGAACATCAAGCTCATTGCCGACAGCGGTATACAATTCTTCGATCTTGTCAGTCATGCCAGGATCGTAGCTATTATGATCTTCGCTGTAGGCAGGCGTCATATAGAGCACGCTCTCTGCCCCCGTCGCTTCGATGGCTTTGTGATGCCGTAGAACCGCGTCACGAAAATCTTGTCGCTTCTCGTCGCTCAAAGCCGCGCCACTGTGTCCTTGTAGAACCACAACATCAAACGGATCAGGCAGGCCCAGAGCGTCTGGGAACAGATAGCTTTTTATGTCGTGTTGCGACAAATAAGCTCCGGAAATGGTTACAGATTTGCTGTTGAGCTGATCCGCAATATCCGGATAGGCGGCTTCCGCCATACGCTTGACGTAGTTGTGCAGACTGTTGTTGTAGTATTGATAGCTATTGCCGACATAGAGTATTTGTTGCGGGTTTGGTGAACCGAGAGCATTGCGGTTGCTTCCGGTTTCAGCCATGACCGAAGCAGGGAGTAACGCAGTAAGCGTGAAAATGCCAATTCCGGCGAGGGATGTTTTCATTGATATTATCTCCATCCTGAACTGATTTACAAAAATCCAAGGCGCATTGCGTTTAGGCACCTCAGTACGCCACATACATTACAGCAAACTTCATTCCTTTCGTAATTCCGCTTTATTATTTCAGAGGCTTGAAAACCCCCAACACTACAAAGGGCGAAGACCTCATTCCAACCAATCGAGTTTTTTCCGCACAAGCAGTCACCTATACATGTACGGAAAACCGCACATTAAAATGTACTATCAATGGTATATGTCTCAACGCAAAACGGGCAGCTCACAAGGAGCTGCCCGTTTCTCAATCTTCGCCAACAATAACTTAGCGGCGCAGACCTAAACGCTGGATCAGAGACTGATAGCGTTCGAAATCTTTACGCTTCAGGTAGTCCAGCAGTTTACGACGCTGGTTTACCATGCGGATCAGACCACGACGCGAGTGGTGATCCTGCTTGTTGGTTTTGAAGTGGTCCTGCAGGCCATTGATGTTGGCGCTCAGCAGTGCAACCTGTACTTCAGGGGAACCGGTATCGTTATCGCCGCGGCCGTATTCGTTGACGATTTCGGCTTTCGTTTCAGCGGTTAATGCCATCTGTCTCTCCAGTAAGCAATATGCCTAAAATTTAATGGGTGAGACCACGCATATTTGCAGTCTCAGGCGACTCTTTTCGACGTACTGTTTCCAGCACTATTTCAAGTACCGTTTCCAGTACTATTTCAAGTGCTATTTTCGCGTAAATCGTCACATCCTTGCAACGTTTCACCCGGACTCTTACGAGATAGCGACGGTACTTAACAGCCGCTTGGGTGCTACTTCCTGAGCACCTTTTACAACACCGAGGCCGATAAACGTCTCAGCATAATAAAGTCTTGCCAATGCATCGGGAGCCAGCGTACCAATACTCAAGTTGACTGATTGGCCGTGGGCTAAGCGCCCGTAAGCCGTTTCGTCCACCTCAAGCGTCGGCAGATGATCCACCAGCACATCAGCGGGCATTAATTCAGCCTCACGCGAGGCCTGATCCGCCAATGCCTCAAGCGCTTCGAGGGTCCACATCGCGTCACCCGTAAAAGGCCCGGTTTTGAGCCTGCGGAGCTGACTGATGTGAGCACCACACCCCAGCGCCAAACCGATATCTTCGGCCAGCGTACGGATGTAAGTCCCCTTGCTGCAGGTGACTTCAAGCTCGAAGGCTTCGCCGTCAAACGCAAGCAGGCGCGCATCATACACGCTTACCCGCCGCGCTGCACGCTCTACCTGCTTACCCTCACGGGCCAGCTCATAGAGTTTTTTGCCCTGATGCTTGAGCGCCGAATACATCGGCGGCACTTGATCGATCTCACCGCGAAAGCGCGCAATCGCGGCTTCAACGTCATCCGCTGTTAACGACGGCACATCGCGGCGCTCAATCACCGTGCCTTCTGCATCACCGGTGTCGGTGATCACACCCAGCTCAACGCGGGTGCGATACATCTTGTCGGCTTCCAGCAGGTGCGCGGAGAACTTGGTGGCCTCGCCCAGGCAAATCGGCAATAAGCCGGTTGCCATGGGGTCCAGCGTGCCGGTATGTCCGGCTTTTTGGGCCTCGAACAAACGACGTACACGCTGTAGGGCATGGTTGCTGGAAACGCCCTTGGGCTTATCCAGCAGTAATACCCCATTGACCGGTAAACCGCGACGGCGACGAGCCATTAGCGCGTCTCCTCACCTTGATCAGAGTCACCCTCTTCATCCACTTGACGGGCCCGGTCAGTCGACACGGCCTCTTCAATCAGGGAAGAGAGGTGCTGCCCACGCACCACGCTCTCATCGTAATGAAAACGCAGTTCGGGGACATGGCGCAGCTGAATGCGTTTGGCAACCTGGCTTCTTAGAAAACCGGCGGCACGCTTAAGCACCTGCAGGTTCTCTTTGATACGCTCAGGCTCCTGCTCACCCAACAGGGTGACATGGATATCGGCGTAGCCAAGATCACGGCTAACGGTTACGCCGCTCACCGTGATCATGCCCAAACGCGGGTCTTTCACTTCGCGTTGAATAAGTACCGCCAGCTCCTTCTGGAGCTGGTCGGCTACTCGGTCGGTACGCTTAAATTCGCGCATGGTTGTCTCCTCGCGGCCTTACAGGCTGCGCTCGACTCTGACTTGATCGAAGACTTCGATCTTGTCGCCGACCTGGACATCGTTGTAGTTCTTCACGCCGATGCCACACTCCATACCGTTACGCACTTCTTGTACGTCGTCCTTGAAGCGGCGCAGCGATTCGAGCTCGCCTTCGTAGATGACCACGTTGTCACGCAGTACGCGGATGCGTTTGCTGCGGGACACGGAACCTTCGACGACCATACAACCCGCCACTGCACCGATCTTCGGCGCACGGAACACATCGCGCACTTCGGCAACACCGACGATTTCTTCTTTCCAGTCGGGGGCGAGCATACCGCTCATCGCCTGCTTGACCTCATCGATCAAGTGGTAGATGACGCTGTAGTAACGCAGATCCAGGCCTTCACGCTCGATAATCTCGCGGGCAGCGGCGTCGGCACGGACGTTGAAGCCGACCACGATTGCCTCAGAGGCAAGCGCCAGGTTGGCGTCAGTACCGGTGATACCACCAACACCTGAAGAGACCACAGCCACTTGTACTTCATCAGTGGAGAGTTCTTCCAGGGCACCTTTAATCGCCTCCAGAGAGCCTTGTACGTCGGCTTTAAGAACGATATTAACCTTGGCCACTTCATCCTGACCCATCTGGCTAAACATGTTCTCAAGCTTGGCTTTCTGCTGACGCGCCAGACGTACTTCGCGGTACTTGCCTTGACGGAAGTTAGCCACTTCACGTGCTTTCTTCTCATCGGCCACGACCATGAAGT
This sequence comes from Halomonas sp. AOP43-D1-4, assembly GCF_052446175.1. NCBI lineage: Bacteria > Pseudomonadati > Pseudomonadota > Gammaproteobacteria > Oceanospirillales > Halomonadaceae > Halomonas > Halomonas sp. AOP43-D1-4. The sequence continues at coordinate 211,939 of NZ_JBQSVY010000005.1, read as the reverse complement.
CATCACCCGCATCCGGCGTACCGTCCAGGCCCTGAATCTCAACGGGCATGGCCGGGCCAACGCTCTCAACCTGCAGGCCAAGTTCGTTGGTCAGCGCACGTACACGGCCGTAGTGCAGGCCAGCCAGAACGATGTCGCCTTTCTGCAGCGTACCGTTTTGAACCAGTACGGTGGCAACCGGGCCACGACCTCGGTCAAGACGTGACTCAACGACAACGCCTTTAGCAGGTGCCGACGGCACTGCTTTCAGCTCAAGTACTTCAGAAACCAGCTGAATCGCTTCCAGCAGCTCTTCAATACCGTCACCGGTCTTGGCGGAAACGTGTACAAACTGCGTATCACCGCCCCACTCTTCGGAAATTACGCCGTGCTGCGAGAGTTCGTTACGAATGCGGTCAAAATCAACACCAATCTTATCGACCTTGTTCACCGCAACGACCATGGGTACCTCAGCCGCTTTGGAGTGCTCGATCGCCTCAATGGTCTGGGGCATCACGCCGTCGTCAGCAGCGACCACCAGGATAACCACGTCGGTTGCCTTGGCACCACGAGCACGCATGGCGGTAAACGCCGCGTGGCCGGGGGTATCCAGGAAGGTCACGCCACCATGGCTGTCTTCAACGTGGTAAGCACCGATATGCTGGGTGATACCACCCGCTTCACCGGTGGCCACTTTGGCACGGCGAATGTAGTCCAGCAGTGAGGTCTTACCGTGGTCAACGTGGCCCATAACGGTCACGACGGGAGAGCGGGTGATCTCTTCGCCTTCATAGGAGATGCCTTCAAGCATTTCCGTTTCCAGCGCGTCATCTTTCACCAGCTTGACCTTGTGGCCCATCTCTTCCACTACGATGGCCGCTGTATCCTGGTCAATCGTTTGGTTGATGGTCACGGCCGCGCCCATGTTAAACATGGCCTTGATGACTTCGTTGGCCTTGATCGACATTTTGTCGGCAAGCTCAGCCACGCTGATTGACTCAGGGATCGATACTTCACGTACGATCGGCTGAGTCGGCTTTTGGAAGCCGTGCTTGCCATTGCCGCTCTGACTTGGGCCACGGCGGCCGCCACGACGCTCGGCACGTTTTACTTTCTTCGCCCCGCCGCCGCGCTTACGCTCTTCGCGATCACCACGGTCATCTTCGTCATCACGACCTTTTTTCTTCGCGACAGCTTTCTTGGGCGGTGCGGTACGACGGTCGGTACGGCCTTCTTTCGGCGGTGCTGGCGGCATTTCCTCTGTCGCTGGCGCAGCTTCGATCTGAAGTTCGGGCACTTCAAGTTTAGGCTCAGCCGCTGCTTTCGCTTCGGCTTCTTTACGCGCGGCGTCTTCCGCAGCTTTGGCTTTAGCGGCGGCTGCTTTCTCGGCAGCTTCACGTGCTTCGCGCGCTTTACGCTCGGCTTCGGCTTCGGCCATATCGCCTACCAACTGACGCGGACCTGAATGCTTGGACTCAGCGACTTTCGGCTTATCCTCTTCGGCACTTTTAACGTACGTTTTTTTCTTACGTACTTGCACTTCAATCGTTTTACCGCGTTCGCCGGTTTTAATACGGCTGCGCGTTTTACGGGTCAGCGTGATACGGTTTTTGCTTGTATCAGTGTCGCTGTCGCCGCCATGGCTTTTCTTCAGAAAAGTCAGCAATTTCTGCTTGTCTTCTTCAGACACGGCATCGCCTTCAGAGGCGTGCTTCAAGCCAGCTTCTTTCATCTGTTCTAGTAGGCGGGGCACATCACGGCCCACCTTTACTGCAAAATCTTTAACTGTCATATCTGACATAGTGACCCTCCTCAGCCCGTGACCTGTTTACTGTGTGTTCGAATCCGATGCGTTATCGTCTTCAAACCAGGGCGCACGGGCAGTCATGATCAGTGCCGCTGCGCGCGCTTCGTCCAACTCCTCGATATCGACCAGATCGTCGACAGACTGCTCGGCGAGATCTTCCATAGTGACAATGCCACGGCTAGCCAGAATGAAGGCCAGATGGCGCTCCATGCCGTCCATTTCCAGCAGATCAGTTGCTGGCTGGGCACCGTCTAGCGCTTCTTCCGAGGCAATCGCCATCGTCAGCAGCTCGTCTTTCGCACGTGCACGCAGCTCTTCAACCAGATCTTCATCGAACTCTTCGATCTCGAGCATTTCTTCAAGCGGCACGTAGGCAACTTCTTCCAGGGTAGTAAACCCTTCTTCTACCAGCAGGCGGGCCACGTCTTCGTCCACTTCAAGGTGCTGAACGAACGTGTCCACCAAGCTATCAATCTCCTGCTCGCGCTTGGAGTCAGCTTCTTCTTCGGTCATCACGTTGATACGCCAGCCGGTAAGCTCTGACGCCAAGCGTACGTTTTGACCACTACGCCCAATTGCCTGTGCCAGGTTATCCTGAGCAACCGCCACGTCCATTGCGTGGGCATCCTCGTCGACAAGGATAGACCCAACATCAGCGGGCGCCATGGCATTAATGACCAGCTGGGCGGGATTGTCGTCCCACAGCACGATATCGACACGCTCATTTTGCAGCTCAGACGAAACAGCCTGAACGCGTGAACCACGCATCCCCACACACGCCCCTACCGGGTCGATGCGGCGATCATTGGTCTTAACGGCAATTTTGGCACGTGAGCCAGGGTCGCGCGCAGCCCCTTTAATCTCAATCAGCTGTTCAGCGATTTCAGGTACTTCAATTTTAAACAGCTCGATAATCAACGCCGGGTTGGTACGCGACAGCTGCAACTGGGCGCCCCGTGCATCCGGGTCAACTTTAACCAGCAGTGCGCGAACCCGCTCGTTCATGCGGTAACGCTCGCCGTGGATCATCTCATTGCGCGGCAAGAAGGCTTCAGCATTCTCGCCCAAATCGATAATCAGGCCGTCGCGAGTGGTCTTTTTGACAATACCGGCCACCAGCTCGCCTTCACGGTCCGCATATTGGCGAACCACTTCAGCGCGCTCAGCTTCACGCACTTTTTGTACGATGACCTGCTTGGCAGTTTGGGCGGCAATACGTCCAAACATCGCGTTTTCGATCTGCTGTTCGACAACGTCGCCAAGTTTCAAAGGCGGGTCGCGCTGCTCGGCGATGGTCTCTTTGATTTCGTAATCTGGCGTTTCGAATTCGTCATCTTCAACCACTGTCCAGTAGCGGAAGGTGTCGTATTCCCCTGTACGGCGGTCGATACGCACCCGTACATTGGCTTCTTCATTTTCAAAACGCTTGCGTGACGCGCTCGCAAGAGCCGCTTCTACCGCCTCGAAGATGACATCCCGGGGGACGCCTTTTTCGTTGGAGATCGCGTCAACGACCATTAAAATTTCTTTACTCATGCGTTTGCCTCGCCAGAAAACCTGTCCTTTTGTGCATCACCCCGGCAGCCTGCCGGCAGCGCCGCCACCCGGTTAATCGTCGAACTGCGGTACGATGTGCGCTGAATCAATGCTTTCAATCGGAAAGCAGAACTCCTCGCCATCCAGTTGTAGCAGTACTTCATCACCCTCGACACCTGCCAAGAGCCCCTGGTATTTGCGCCGTCCATCAAACGCCACGCGCAGCTTAAGTGCGACATGGTGGCCTTGATAGCGGGTAAATTGATCCAGGGTATATAAAGGGCGTGCCATACCGGGCGAAGAGACTTCCAGCCGGTACTCACCGGGAATGGGATCTTCCACGTCCATCACAGCACTGACTTGGCGACTAATATCAGCGCAATTTTCCACACTGACACCGCTTTCGCTTTCGATGTAAACCACCAACCGCGAATGCTTGCCTTGGGAAACATGATCGATACCCCATAGTTCAAAGCCCATGGCGGCGACGACAGGTTCAATTAGCGCATGTAGCGCTGCGTGTTTAGTGGCCACAGACAAAGCTCCTATAGCCGTTGCATCAGGCACCTGGCCAGGAGTTATTAGAGAAGCCAGGAGGCTGATTGGCGTTACCCGGAATGTGTCTCCGGCAACTCGGACGATATCCGCTCTTGAGACACGCTTGTTAACAAAAAGCTTGCTAACAAAAAGCCCCTTCACAGGAAGGGGCTTTTCATAAGAAACCTGTAATACCAACCAGGGAACACAGCGCAGGATTTACCTACTTGGCAATTAACCCTTATCGACATCTCATTACCATGATCTGTCAGGCTACTCGCCTATCTAACGTGCTACCAGGAAATGGTAGCGGGGACCGGATTTGAACCGATGACCTTCGGGTTATGAGCCCGACGAGCTACCAGACTGCTCCACCCCGCATCAATCTAGGTCGACGATAATAGACACTTGAACCACTTACGTCAAGAACTCTTTTCGTCTCAGGCGCTAAACCTGGGTTTCTTTATCAAAACGTTTTTTGACGAACGTTGTTTGATAAAGAGTCTGGGAAGCTGGCGAGCCAGCAAAACAGATGGTGCCGAAGGCGGGACTTGAACCCGCACGACCATACGGTCACTACCCCCTCAAGATAGCGTGTCTACCAATTCCACCACTTCGGCATCAGGGGAGGCTAAAGAAAGCGACATCAAGCATTTACTCGCTGCTTTCCTCTAGCACTGGCGCGGCATTATCCACACTTGCAGGGCTATCGTCAAGCGTTGGAACGCTTTGCTGTTGCTCGATCAGGCGTGAATCAGGAATACCCGCTTCCGGCGCCTGGCCTGCTTGCGTTGCAAAGTACGCCAGCGCCATAGAAGTTACGAAAAAACCTGCTGCCAGAACCGCGGTTGTACGCGATAAAAAGCTACCGCTACCGCGCGAGCCAAATACCGTTTGTGAGGCACCGCCTCCAAACGCGGCACCCGCTTCGGCACCTTTACCCTGCTGAAGCAGGATCAATACAACCAGGGCGACCGCAATCACCACGTGGACCATAAGAATTGCAACTTGCATGGCGTTATCCTGCTGACTGACAAATGGCGTAAAAATCATCGGTTTTGAGCGAAGCACCGCCCACTAAACCGCCGTCGATATCCGGCTGGGCAAGTAGCTCAGCCGCATTTTTTGCGTTCATACTGCCGCCGTAGAGCAACCGCATTTGCTCAGCGAGCGCTGCACTAAACTCTGCGAGGTAGGCGCGAATGCCGGCCATTACGTCCTGCGCCTGCTCGGGCGTTGCTGTCCGCCCGGTACCAATCGCCCATACGGGTTCATAGGCAATCACGACCGCTTGGCGCTGTTCGGGCGCTAAACGCGTCATCGCATAGCCTACCTGGCGCAATACCACATCCATGGTCTTTTCTGCATCGCGTTCGGCAAGTGACTCACCCACACACAGAATGGGTGTCAGGCCATTATCCAGCGCCGCCAATAAGCGATCAAACACCTGCTCATCGCTTTCACGGTACAGCTCGCGACGCTCGGAGTGCCCCACCAGCACATACGCCACTTCGAACTCTTTGAGCATACGTCCGCTCACTTCACCCGTGTGTGCACCAGACTCGATAGGATTGAGCGTCTGGGCGCCTAGCGCTAGCGGTGTATTGCGAAACGCCTGACGCGCCGCGTCCAGATAAGGAAAGGGGGGAATAAGCACAACGTCCAAGGCTGCAGGTAACGAGACATCAGCAAACACGCTGCCAAAATCATTTATCAGTGCAGCGGACCCGTTCATTTTCCAATTACCGGCAATTAATGGCGTACGCATGAACTCTCCTCACTCAAGGTGGAGCGAAATGGTATAGGAGCGGCCTTGACAAGACAACCGCTGACAAGCACAGCTGCCTTATTTGAGCAAGGCTTGAACACGATCAGCCAGCCCCTGAGTTAACTGATCAACATTCAAGTGACCGCAGCCTTCTACCATCACGCGTATCAATGGCTCGGTGCCGGAGGGCCGCAACAGCACCCGCCCTTGATCACCCAGCTGTTTTTCAACGTCAGAAACAGCGTCCTGCAGGGCGCTTAATGCCATGACATCATGCGCCAAGGTCCCAGCGGGCAAGCGCACATTCACCAAGGCCTGCGGGACTTTCTCAAACCCTTTCAGCAATTCCGGCAGCGATGCTTGCTCACGGATCATCAATGCCAACACCTGTAGAACAGCGACAATGCCGTCACCAGTGGTTTGCACATGTCCGCATACAATATGCCCCGACGCTTCACCGCCCAACTCCCACTCGTTAGCCGCCATCATCTCCATGACAAAGCGGTCGCCCACCTTGGCCCGTTTAAAGGGGATACCCAGCTTTTCAAGCGCGACAGCAAGGCCAAAGTTACTCATTAAGGTGCCGACCACGCCGCCTGCTAACAGGCCTCTCTCATGACGGTCACGAGCAATCAAATAGAGAATATCATCGCCATCAATTTCGCGGCCATCACTATCCACCATCAACACGCGGTCCCCATCACCATCAAATGCGATGCCTAAATCGGCCCCCCGGTGGATGACCGCAGCACGTAGCGCCGCAGGATGTGTAGAGCCTACTTGATGGTTAATATTCAAGCCGTCAGGTGACGCGCCGATAACGCTGACCTCTGCACCTAGCTCGCGAAACACGTTTGGCGCGATGTGATAGGTCGCACCGTGGGAGCAATCCAGCACAACGTTTAGCCCATGCAGGCTTAAGCGGTCTGGCAGCGTCGATTTGCAAAACTCGATATAGCGACCAGCGGCATCACCGATCCGAGTTGCCTTGCCCAGCTGGGCCGCTTCAGCGGTCGTTAACGGCGCCTCCAGCATGGCTTCGATACGGTCTTCTGTCTCATCGGGGAGCTTTTTGCCCTCTGCCGAGAAAAACTTGATGCCGTTATCATCAAACGGATTATGTGATGCTGAAATCACGATCCCTGCATCGGCACGAAACGTGCGGGTGAGATACGCAATACCTGGTGTCGGCATGGGCCCCAAAAGCGACACATCAACGCCAGCGGCTGAAAGCCCGGCTTCTAACGCCGACTCAAACATATAACCTGAAATACGCGTGTCTTTACCAATCAACACCCGCGTCCGACCCTTTTCGCGGCGCAATACCTGGCCCGCTGCCCAACCAAGCTTGAGCATAAAATCGGCAGTGATTGGTGCTTGTCCGACCGTGCCCCGAATCCCGTCGGTACCAAAATAGCGTCGTGTCATGAATATTTTTCCTCGTTTCGCGGCATGTCGCACCCCTCCTGGAGTACCGCCCAGGCCATATTAACGGCATCGACCGTCGGCCCCACATCGTGCACGCGTAGGATTTTAGCGCCACGTTCAACGGCCATGGCAGACAGCGCAAGACCACCCGCCAAACGCTCTTCAACCGGACGCCCCAGCACTTTGCCAATCATGCTTTTACGCGACATTCCCACCAATAGCGGCAAACCAAGCGCCTGCAGGGCATCCATATATTTTAGCAGGCGCAAATTGTGTTCAACCGTTTTACCAAACCCAAAGCCCGGGTCGAGCAGCAAACGGCTGCGACGCAGGCCAGCAGCCTCGCACTCCGCGACACGCTGCGCTAGATAATCAGCGACAGCCACTTCCACCGGCTGGTCATAAGAAGGTGACTGCTGCATATCCTGCGGCTCACCCTGGCGGTGCATTAAACAGACAGGAAGCCCGCTGCCAATGGCCGCCATTAAGGCATCTTCACGCTCAAGCGCACGCACGTCGTTAATCATTCCGGCGCCCAGCGCACTTGATTCGCGCATCACCAGCGAGCAGCTGGTATCGACTGATACCAACGCGTCCAGCTCACGAACCAGCGCCTCAACAACCGGCGCGACCCGATCAAGTTCCTCTTGAGCACTTAGCGGCTCAGCCCCGGGGCGCGTCGACTCACCACCCACATCAATAATCGCGGCACCTTCGGCAAGCATACGCTCGGCATGACGCAGCGCGTCATCCAGCGCTACGTGCCGACCACCATCAGAAAAAGAGTCGGGCGTAACATTTAAAATCCCCATAACGCGAGGAAAAGAGAGATCCAGTACATGGCGCCCGCAACGCATGTGCACATTCTCATTCATTGCGGGCGATAAAGAGGGGTCAATTATTGATTTCATGCGGCTGCCTATTAAAAAGAAGCACTGCTACTGCCTGAATAACAGCATAACAAAAAGGCGCCCCATATTGGGGCGCCTTTGCAGTGGCCGGAGCGTATCAGGAGCCCGTTGAACCACCTAGCGGGTCAGAGGGGCGTCGGCGAGGTTTGTCATCATCCTCGTCACCCTCATCCCCTGAAGCACCACCACCAGACGCATGATCAGTGGCGTTCGGTGAATCGTTCTGCGTCGTCGGTGCGTCATCGCTAACGGGCGTGCCACCACCCGGTGAATCACCGTCGTTCCAACCTTCCGGCGGACGCGGATCACGGCCTTCCATGATGTCTTTCAACTGGTCGGCATCGATGGTTTCGTACTTCATCAACGCTTCGGTCATGGCTTCCAGTTTATCGCGATTATCGGTCAGGATCTGACGCGCCTGCTCATAACAATCGTCAATAATCTTACGTACTTCTTTATCAAGACGCGTCGTTGTGTCACCCGACTTCATCTTGCTGCCGCCCTGGCCCGGGCCACCGAGAAACTGATGTGACTCATCTTCGTCGTACATGATCGGGCCCATCTCGTCTGACAGCCCCCATTTCGCGACCATGTTATGAGCCAGTTCGGTAGCGCGCTTGATGTCATTAGAAGCACCGGTGGTGACACCGTTGGCCCCCAGCGTCATCTCTTCGGCGATACGGCCACCGAACAGCGAACAAATCTGGCTAAGAATCTGCTGACGCGACAGGCTATAACGGTCTTCCTCGGGCAGGAACATGGTGACACCCAATGCCCGACCGCGCGGAATAATCGTTACCTTGTAGACCGGATCGTGCTCAGGCATCACCAGACCGATAATCGCATGGCCCGATTCGTGATAAGCCGTATTCAACTTCTCTTTATCGGTCATGACCATCGATTTGCGCTCAGCGCCCATCATGATCTTGTCTTTGGCAAGCTCCAGCTCTTCCATGCTAACCAAGCGCTTGTTACGGCGCGCGGCGAACAGCGCTGACTCATTCACCAGGTTAGCCAAATCGGCACCTGAGAAGCCTGGCGTTCCACGCGCAATAATCGACGGTTTAACGTCTTCTGCCAGCGGCACCTTACGCAGGTGAACGCCCAGAATATGCTCACGGCCACGGATATCTGGTAAGCCAACGGTCACCTGACGGTCAAAACGGCCCGGGCGCAGCAGCGCTGGGTCAAGTACGTCCGGACGGTTGGTCGCGGCAATCACGATAACGCCTTCGTTGGCTTCAAAGCCGTCCATCTCAACCAGCAACTGGTTAAGCGTCTGCTCACGCTCATCATTACCGCCGCCCATACCGGCACCGCGTGAACGACCTACCGCGTCAATCTCATCGATAAAGATAATACAGGGCGACTGCTTCTTGGCCTGTTCGAACATGTCACGTACACGCGATGCACCGACACCCACAAACATTTCAACGAAGTCGGAACCGGAAATCGAGAAGAACGGCACCTTGGCTTCACCGGCAATCGATTTTGCCAGCAGCGTTTTACCTGTACCCGGCGGGCCCACCATCAATACACCGCGAGGGATCGTACCGCCCAGGCGCTGGAACTTAGTTGGATCACGCAGGAAGTCGACAAGCTCTTCCACTTCCTCTTTCGCTTCATCACAGCCAGCTACATCGGCAAACGTAGTTTTGATCTGGTCCTGAGAAAGCAGCTTAGCCTTGGACTTGCCAAAGCTCATCGGGCCGCCTTTACCGCCACCAGCACCGCCCTGCATCTGGCGCATAAAGAACATAAAGATGGCCAGAATCAACAGAATCGGGAAGCTTGCGATCAGCAGGCGCGTCCAGATGCTTTGCTGCTCTGGCGCTTTACCCACAACCGTTACATTATTGCTTAGCAGGTCATCCATCAGCTTGGGGTCTTCAGCCGCCGGACGAATCGTCTGGAACTGCGAACCGTCCGTACGCTCACCGTTAATGGTATAGCCATCAATGGTAACGCTACGCACCTGCTGATTTTGCACCTGCTCCACAAACTGGGAGTAGTTGGTGCTTTGGGGAGCACTTTCGGTACTAAAATTGTTGAACACTGTCAGTAGCACAGCCGCGATGACCAGCCACAGAATCAGGTTCTTCGCCATATCGTTCAAGGGGCTACCCTCATTACAAGAATCCGTCAGTTAAACGCCAATACTGAGACCTTACACCAGTACCTGGCGTTCAACCATTGCCAAAGCACTATTAACTTTGGGCCATCTGTATCACGCTTATCTCATGCGTATAATGTGACACACCTTGCGCCTGCCTGTCTGGCAATCGCGATGATAAATCTTTGCTATGCACGACCTGTCAGTTTAGCCGCGAAACCCCTCCGCTAGAAAGTAGACTTCCCGCGAACGAGCCCGCGAGGCATCTGGCTTACGGATCACGACACGATCAAAACTGCCGCGCAATTCTTTAAGGTAGGCGTCAAATCCTTCCCCCTGAAACACCTTGGCCAGAAAGCGGCCTTTGGGGGGCAGTGTCTCACGGGCGAGCTCTAGTGCCAGCTCTACAAGGTACATAGCCTGAGGCTGGTCAATCGCAGCCATACCACTCATATTGGGGGCCATGTCGGACATCACAAGGTCTACCTGACGATTTCCCAGCCGTTCAAGAATCGCATTAAGCACCGACTCTTCCGTAAAATCGCCTTGAATAAAGTCCACCCCTGCCAGCGCGTCCATCTCCAGTATGTCAGAGGCGATCACCACACCGTCCATACCGACTTTTTCAGCGGCGATCTGACTCCAACCGCCAGGCGCCGCGCCCAGATCAATGATCGTCATGCCCGGGCGAAGCAGCTTATCTTTTTCATCCAGCTCCAGCAGTTTATAGCTTGCGCGAGAGCGATAACCATCCTGCCAACTCTGTTTCACGTACTGGTCGTCAAAGTGCTCTTTCTTCCAGTTGTTGCTGGTTTTGCTCACTGAATGTTTACGACTCGGGGGCTTTTGCTGCATATCAGAATCTAACACTGCAATATAGAGATGGGCGCATTAACGCGATAGCTTTCACTTGGTGGCATTTCACCGTAAGATGGAACGTTAAGCGCTAACCGGGATACCGCAAGATACCATGAGCTTGTCACAGGCACAAAAGAAAGCATTTCGCAGCATTGGCCACCATTTGAACCCAGTGGTCACCGTTTCTGAAAACGGCGTCTCCGAAAATTTGCTCACAGAACTCAACCGCGCGCTCAACGATCACGAGCTTATCAAGGTAAAACTTGCCCTGCCTGAGCGTGACGACCGTGCGGCCATGCTAAACGAACTGGTCACCGGCAGCCGCGCCGACGTCGTGCAAACGATTGGCAAAATGGCACTGCTTTATCGCAAAAACCCTAAAGCCAATCCGAAGCTCTCTAACGTTTCACGCTTCGAGGGTCATCACGGCCGCCACTAACGCGTCACTGCCTGGCTGTTACAAAGAGCGATAAAAAGCCCGCGATTCGGTTGATATCAACCTGATAAGCGGGCTTTTTTATGGGCGCCCATTAAGTTGGGCACCCACTAGCTCTATAGACCTAGCGCTTAGACATATTCAACGCTTTCGATCTCATACTCAACGTCGCCACCGGGTGTTTTCACCACGGCAACGTCGCCCTCTTCTTTACCGATCAGCGCACGTGCAATCGGGGACGTGACGGAAATGCGGCCAGACTTAATATCTGCCTCATCTTCGCCCACAATGCGGTAGGTCACGCTGGCATCCGTATCCAGGTTGAGCAGAGCGACCGTGACACCAAAGATCACTTTCCCTGTATTCGGCAGCTTGGTGACATCAATCACCTGCGCTACCGAAAGCTTGCTCTCGATTTCCTGAATACGGCCTTCGATAAACCCCTGTTGTTCACGGGCAGCGTGGTATTCGGCGTTCTCCTTAAGGTCGCCGTGCTCACGCGCTTCGGCAATCGACGCAATCACTCGCGGGCGCGCTTCACCCTTAAGATGATTGAGTTCTTCGCGAAGGCTTTTTTCACCCGCAACCGTCATCGGGACCTTGTTCATTGACTTGCTCCTGCATGCAGATCCTGAAGGCGACGCACCGTAATCTCCCTACCGTACTCAAGTGCCATACAAACGGCATTAGCGCCCGCCAAGGTGGTTGCATAGGGCACCTTGCGCGCAAGAGCAGTACGGCGAATGACCGAAGAGTCATTAATAGCCTGACGACCTTCGGTAGTGTTCACGATGTAGGCGATTTCGTCGTTCTTAAGCAGATCGACGATATGGGGACGACCTTCATAGACTTTATTGACGTGCTCGACCGCAAGCCCAGCGGCTTCCAGTGCTTCGGCTGTGCCGCGTGTCGCGCATAGTGTGAAGCCTAATGTTAGCAGAGAACGAGCGACTTCGATAATCCCCGCCTTGTCCGGCTCACGCACGGAAAGGAACGCCTTGCGATCCCCCTCAAGCGCCGGGATCGCTTCGCCTGCACCCAGCTGCGCCTTAAAGAATGCTTCGGCAAAGGTCTCGCCTGAACCCATTACTTCACCGGTGGACTTCATTTCCGGCGACAGAATCGGGTCAACGCCCTGGAACTTATTGAACGGGAAAACCGCCTCTTTCACGCTATAGAAGTGCGGAATGATTTCGCGCTCAAAGCCCTGCTCGGCAAGTGTTGTGCCCGCCATGCAGCGTGCCGCAATCTGGGCCAGCGAGGTACCAATGCACTTGGAGACAAACGGCACGGTACGCGACGCACGCGGGTTAACTTCAATCACGTAGATCTCTCCATCCTGCCAGGCCAGCTGCACGTTCATTAAGCCCTTTACGCCCAGCTCAACGGCCATCTGCTTGACCTGCTCGCGCATTTCATCCTGTACATCGGCGGGTAGCGAGTAAGGCGGCAGCGCACAGGCGGAGTCACCGGAGTGAACGCCCGCTTGCTCGACGTGCTGCATAATGCCGCCAATGACTACCTGCTGGCCGTCTGAAACCGCATCAATGTCGATCTCAATGGCAGCACTCAGGAAGTGGTCCAGCAGCACCGGTGAGTCGTTGGAAACCTTGACCGCATTGGTCATGTAGTTCTCAAGCTCGGAGGCGTCGTAGACGATCTCCATGGCCCGACCGCCCAACACGTAGCTGGGGCGCACGACCAGCGGGTAACCAATGGTTTCCGCCTTGGCGAAGGCTTCTTCAAAGCTGCGTGCGGTAGCGTTAGGCGGCTGTTTCAGGCCGAGCTTGTCGATCATCACCTGGAAGCGCTCGCGGTCTTCAGCACGGTCAATCGCATCCGGTGTGGTGCCGATAATTGGCACACCAGCCGCTTCCAGCTCACGAGCCAGTTTCAGCGGCGTTTGACCACCGAACTGAACAATCACGCCAACCGGCTTCTCTTTGTCAGCAATTTCAAGCACGTCTTCAAGCGTCACCGGCTCGAAGTAGAGGCGATCAGAGGTGTCATAATCCGTCGACACGGTTTCCGGGTTGCAGTTGACCATGATGGTTTCATAGCCGTCATCGCGCATGGCGAAGGCGGCGTGCACACAGCAGTAGTCAAACTCGATGCCTTGACCAATACGGTTCGGCCCGCCACCCAGCACCATGATCTTCTGGCGATCAGATACGTCCGCTTCACACTCCTCTTCATAGGTGGAGTACATGTAGGCGGTATCAGAAGCGAACTCGGCAGCGCAGGTATCCACGCGCTTGTAGACCGGGCGAATGCCAGCGGCCTGACGCGTTTGGCGGAACTCTTTTTCGCTCACGTTCAGCAGCGTGGCCAGGCGCGCATCGCCAAAGCCTTTGCGCTTGAGCTGATAGAGTTCGCGCGCAGAGAAATCGCTTAGCGAGCGTTTGGCAACAGCGGCCTCGGTCAATACCAGGTCTTCCATCTGGACCAGGAACCAGGGGTCGATATTGGTCAGTGCGAAGACGTCATCCACGCTCATACCTGAACGCATGGCATCGGCCACATAGAAGATACGCTCAGCGCCTGCCGCCTGAAGCTCCCCCTTGATCAGGGCCATATTTTCCGGGTTGAAGTCGGTAATAATCGGGTCGAGACCGTCGTTACCGGTTTCCGTACCGCGCAGTGCTTTTTGCAGCGACTCCTGGAAGGTACGGCCAATGGCCATGACCTCGCCCACCGACTTCATCTGAGTCGTCAGGCGATCATTGGCCTGCGGAAACTTCTCAAATGTGAAGCGCGGGATCTTGGTGACCACGTAGTCGATAGACGGCTCGAACGACGCTGGCGTGCGTCCACCAGTAATATCGTTTTGCAGCTCATCCAGGGTGTAACCAATCGCCAGCTTGGCGGCGATTTTGGCAATCGGGAAGCCGGTTGCCTTGGATGCCAGTGCGGAAGAGCGTGACACCCGTGGGTTCATCTCGATCACGACCAGGCGGCCGGTTTTCGGGTCCATACCGAACTGCACGTTGGAGCCACCGGTTTCCACGCCAATCTCGCGCAGCACCGCAAGGCTTGCGTCGCGCATGATCTGGTACTCTTTGTCCGTCAGCGTTTGCGCCGGTGCGACAGTAATCGAGTCGCCGGTATGCACACCCATCGGGTCAAAGTTTTCAATCGCACAGACAATGATGCAATTATCTTTTTTGTCGCGCACGACCTCCATTTCGTACTCTTTCCAACCCAGCAGCGATTCATCAATCAGCAGCTCGTGGTTGTTGGAAAGCTCGAAACCACGCGTACAAATCTCCTCAAACTCTTCCTTGTTGTACGCCACGCCGCCACCGGAGCCGCCCATGGTGTAGGAGGGCCGAATAATGGTCGGAAAGCCAAGCTCGGCTTGAATTTCCCACGCTTCGTCCATGGTGTGCGCGACTTTCGCTTTCGGGCACTCAAGGCCAATACGCTTCATGGCCTGGTCAAACAAATCGCGGTCTTCGGCCATGTTGATGGCGTCGGCGTTGGCACCGATCATCTCCACGCCGTGCTTTTCCAACACGCCATGTTTTTCCAGATCCAGCGCACAGTTAAGCGCGGTCTGACCGCCCATGGTGGGCAGAATAGCATCGGGCTTTTCAGCCTCGATGATCTTCTCAACGGCCTGCCAGGTAATCGGCTCAATGTAGGTAGCATCCGCCATGGCCGGGTCGGTCATGATGGTGGCCGGGTTGGAGTTCACCAAAATAACCCGGAACCCCTCCTCGCGCAGCGCCTTACACGCCTGGGCGCCGGAGTAGTCGAATTCGCAGGCCTGGCCGATAACAATCGGGCCAGCGCCAATGATCAAAATACTGTTTAAGTCGGTACGCTTAGGCATAACGGTTCCCGCAAAAAATGGTGACGAAGAGCGACAAAAGCGGCATACAGTGATGAAGCAGAGCCTGCGTTAGCGGCGTGCCTGCATCATCGTGATGAAGCGATCAAACAGCGGCGCTACATCACGCGGGCCGGGGCTGGCTTCCGGGTGACCCTGAAAACTAAATGCGGGTCGGTCGGTGCGCTCAATACCCTGCAGCGTGCCGTCGAACAGCGAACGATGGGTGGCGCGCAAATTGGCCGGAAGGCTCGTTTCATCGGCGGCAAAACCATGGTTCTGACTGGTGATCATCACAGCGCCCGTGTCCAAATCCTGAACCGGGTGGTTAGCACCGTGGTGACCATGGTTCATTTTGACGGTTTTGGCACCCGAGGCGAGCGCGAGCAACTGGTGGCCCAGGCAAATACCGAATACCGGCGTGTCCGTTTCGAGTACGTCCTGAATGGCTTTGATGGCGTAATCGCAGGGTTCGGGGTCACCTGGGCCGTTGGCCAGGAACACACCGTCCGGATTCATCGCCAGCACGTCAGCGGCGGGTGTTTGCGCGGGCACCACCGTCAGGCGGCAGCCGCGGGCAGCCAGCATGCGCAGAATGTTGAATTTCACGCCGTAATCAAACGCCACAACATGGTAAGGGCGCTCGCCTTTCGTTGCATCCGCATAGCCTTCGCCCAGCGTCCACTCACCCTCTGTCCACTCATAAGCCTCTTTGCAGGAGACTTCTTTGGCCAGGTCCATACCTTTCAAACCAGGAAAGGCGTTGGCGGCCGCCAACGCGCGCTCAACAGCGTCATCACCCTGCGCGTCCTCGCCTGCCAAAATCGCACCGTTCTGGGCACCTTTATCGCGCAAAATACGCGTCAGGCGGCGGGTATCAATATCAGCGATACCCACAACGTTTTGGCTTGCCAGGTAGTCAGACAGCGTTTGCTCAGAGCGGAAACTGCTGGCCATCAGGGGCAAGTCGCGGATAACCAAACCGGCGGCGGCAATAGAAGCTGACTCAATGTCTTCAGCGTTAATGCCGGTATTGCCGATATGGGGATAAGTGAGCGTTACGATTTGGCGGGTATAGGAGGGGTCAGTCAGGATTTCTTGATAGCCGGTCATGGCTGTATTGAACACTACCTCACCGCTTGTTAATCCGTCCGCGCCAATGGCGATTCCATGAAACACGCTGCCGTCTTCCAGGGCCAAAATCGCAGGTTTGCTCAATGCGGGGTTATTCAAGTCAAGGTCCTCCCATGCTGGTGGGAGCCTGTGGGCGCAGGCTCAGCGATGCTGGTTGAAAGCATCCGCAGGACACCCTCACCAGAATCGAGATTAATGTTTGAAGTCTGGTTTTTTTAAACCCGGTGTTGAAACCCAGCTACCAAAACTTCAGTATCAAATGCTTAAAACTCGGGTCGTAAAAAAGCGGGACGAAGCCGATAAAGAAAAAATCGGTTTCATCCCGCTTGTTGTTCTGGGCATCTCAGGTCTGTGATCAGGCCTATATGCCAAAGGCAATACAGACGCTGTAGCTAATTTCGCTGTCACTAAATTCGCACTAACGAACCTGAGCAGGCAGTGGGCTGACCAACGCAACAAGCGCGCCGTCTGTTTTTCATGGGCCACCCGGCCAAAATTTATGGAATGTTACAGCATATTCTGGCCTTTGACTACCCATAAAAACCCGCAACGCGTGGTGCGCTTCTAAAGCGGGCCAAGATCGATGCGATGCTTCTCACTAAAGCCCTAACACATCCTGCATGTCGTAACGGCCATGCTTTTGGCCTGCGACCCAGCGCGCCGCGCGTACAGCGCCTTTGGCAAACGTCATGCGGCTGGAAGCCTTGTGGGTAATTTCGATGCGCTCGCCTTCGGTGGCGAACATCACCGTGTGCTCGCCGACGATATCGCCCGCACGTACAGTGGCAAAGCCAATCTCTTTATCGGTACGCGGACCACACTGGCCTACTCGCTCAAACACGCCGTGCTCTTTTAAGGTACGTCCGAGGCTATCGGCCACCACTTCGCCCATTTTAATCGCAGTGCCGGAGGGCGCATCCACCTTGTGGCGGTGATGCGACTCGATAATCTCGATATCGTAGCCTTCATCGCCCAGCGCTTTAGCAGCGGTTTCCAGAAGCTTGAGCGTGAGATTAACCCCAACGCTCATATTAGGCGCGAACACCATCGCCACTTTATCGCGGTAGCTATCCAGCTGGGCGAGCTCATCATCGCTCATGCCCGTGGTGCCAATCACCATGCACTTATCGTGCTTGGCACAAAATGCCAGATTCGCCAGCGTTACCTGAGGCGCGGTAAAGTCGATCAGCACATCGAAGTCGTTAACGATTGCATCAAGGGAGTCGACTGCGCTAACACCGCGCTTGCCCACGCCCGCTAACTCACCAATATCCGCACCTGCCAACGAGCTGCCTGGCTCGACAATTCCACCGGCGAGCGTCGCGCCAGCATCCTGTTCAATAGCGCTTACCAGCGTACGGCCCATTCGGCCAGCCACGCCTACAATGGCAACTCGGGTCATGCGAACTCCTGCATTTTGCGATCAATTACGTCGAATCAAACTGAATAGTAACCAAGCGGTGATTATAACAGACGCTTCAAGCAGTGCTGTGCTTGTGTTTCAGGCGGCCTGACTTTCCTTGCCGCTGGTTTTCAACGCTCTAGCATCTAAAGGCATGTCTTCTAAAAGCGTCAGTTTTGCCAAACGACAATCAGTTCCTCGTCTTTCGCCATGCGCACAAGGTGATTTTCCACCACGCCTTCCAACTGATCCAGATGCTCCTCTTCCAGGGCTTCGATAGACACCAGCAACTTGTCAGCTTCTGCGTGCAACAAGCAGGTGCCTTTGTCAGGAAATACAATCCTGCCCTCCTGCTGGCTGTGCTCAACCTCCAACTTATGCGCCCAGTGCTTGCAAAGCCGGTTAATGATGCGCTCGCCTGATGCAGTCGCAATTTCAGCACGTGATAAAGGCATAGTATTCTCCACTGGATAAAGGGTGTTACCTCTAGCTTATGGGTAACAGGGATAGCCGCCAAACAGTTAAATGCCTTGATAGCGCAACAGCGTGTTCAGCACCGTCTGAAAAATGTTCTTACCGTAACAGATGTCATCTCGACAGCTACATCGGATTCCATGATAATGCATCACTATGAGAATGCGAATTATACCCAAAAACTTCATATTCGATGCTATGCGCTGACACCAGCTCCAGCTTGGCGCACTGACAACCGACCCACCCACAAGTGATCAATACGCTTATGACGTCCTCTCTTTTAAAAACGCTGATAGGTACGGCAGCGGTTGTGAGCTGCACTACGGCAGCGGCAGACCCTGTTACCGTTACCGATGTTACCGGCCGTGAAGTCACACTGGAGGCGCCCGCTGAGCGTGTTATCCTGGGTGAGGGTCGTCAGATCTACTTGCTCGGCCTACTGGAGCCTGAAGCCCCGTTTGCGCATATCGTCGGCTGGCGCGAAGATTTTTTCCAAGCAGACCCTGATAACTACGC
Source organism: Halomonas sp. AOP43-D1-4 (assembly GCF_052446175.1). Taxonomy (NCBI): domain Bacteria; kingdom Pseudomonadati; phylum Pseudomonadota; class Gammaproteobacteria; order Oceanospirillales; family Halomonadaceae; genus Halomonas; species Halomonas sp. AOP43-D1-4. Next base: position 193,208 of record NZ_JBQSVY010000005.1, on the reverse strand, counting down.
CCGCTACGCGGAACGCTTTCCTGAAATTGAAGCTCTGCCAACGTTTGGCGGCTTTAAAGACGGCACCTTCGACGTTGAGCAGGCCGCCTCGCTTAACCCTGACGTGGTCTTTATGAACCTTGAGGCCAAAGCCGCCACCGAAGATGCCGCCTATGATGACAAACTTGCTCAATTGGGCATTCCGATCATCTACGTCGATTTTCGTGAAGACCCCATCGAGCACACCATCCCCTCCATGCGCATCATGGGCCAGGTCATGAACGACGAAGCGGCGGCTGAGGAGTTTATTGACTTCGCTGAGGCGCAGCTGGCGCGGGTGACCGATGTCATTAACGAAGCGAACCCCGAGCGCCCCAGCGTCTTTATCGACCGCGCGGGCGGCTACTCGGATGAGTGCTGCATGAGCTTTGGGCCCGGTAACTTCGGCGAGTATGTGACACTGGCAGGCGGCATCAATATTGCCGACGGCATCATTCCCGGCAGTTTCGGCACGTTAAATCCTGAGCAGATCATTGCTGCAAACCCTGATCACGTTGTTGTGACCGGCGGTAACTGGGACGCCTACGTACCCGGCGGTGCCTGGGTAGGTGTAGGGCCCGGCTCTGGTATGCAAGCCGCTCACGCCAAGCTTGAAGCGCTGACCTCGCGTACCGCCATGACCGGCATCCAGGCGGTGGAAGATGGTAACTTTCACGCTATTTGGCACCAGTTTTACAACAGCCCCTACTACTTCGTAGCCATTCAGCAGCTCGCCAAATGGCTGCACCCAGCACTGTTTGAAGACTTAGACCCTGAAGCCACCCTGCAAGAGCTTCACGACCGCTTCTTGCCTATTGATTACGAGCCGGGTTACTGGGTATCGCTCCATGACGACTGAGACTATCGCCGCCGACAGCTACTCACAGGGGCGCGCCTTCTACCGCACTCAGGTATTCCGCCGCCAGATGATTCTTCTGGCGCTGGTGGTGGCGCTGTTATTTAGTCTCTGCGTTGATTTGGCACTGGGGCCAGCCCGCTATAGCCTGGGCGAAGTAGTCTCCGCTCTGCTGACACCCCAAAGCGTCAGCCAGCAGGCACGTGTCATTCTCTGGGAAATCCGCATGCCGGTGGCGCTGATGGCCCTGGTGGTGGGCGCCAGCCTTTCGGTAGCCGGCGCGCAGATGCAAACCATTCTAAGCAACCCGCTGGCCAGCCCCTTTACGCTGGGCATTTCCGCTGGGGCAAGCTTTGGCGCCGCCCTTGGGCTAGCCTTCGGCGTGGCGATTGTGCCCACTGCCATTGAGTTCGTGGTGCCGCTTAACGCCTTTATCATGGCCATGTTCACCGCGTTTCTCATCCACGCGCTGAGCCTTAAACGCGGCGTGACGGTGGAAACCATCGTACTGCTCGGCATCGCCATGGTGTTCATCTTCAACTCACTAATGGCGCTGATCCAGTTTTTTGCAAGCCAGGAAGCCGTCTCGGCAGTGGTGTTCTGGACCATGGGCAGCTTAACCAAAGCGACATGGCCCAAATTCTGGATTGCGCTGGGCATTCTTGCCGCCGTTATGCCGCTGCTTGCCCGTCACGGCTGGGCGCTAACCGCCATGCGTCTGGGCGATGCCAAGGCCGAAAGCATGGGCGTTAACCCGCGTGCGCTGCGTTTGGAAGTGCTGGTGCTGGTATCGCTGCTTGCCGCAGTGGCCGTGGCGTTTGTGGGCACTATCGGTTTTATCGGCCTGGTGGGGCCGCATATTGCGCGCATCCTGCTCGGTGAAGACCAACGCTTCTTCCTGCCCGGCTCCGCGCTTTGCGGTGCGCTGATTCTTTCGGTGGGCTCAGTGATTTCCAAGATCATTATTCCAGGCACGATTATTCCCATCGGTATTATTACATCGCTGGTGGGCATTCCCTTCTTCCTGTTTCTGGTGCTCAACCACAAGAAGGCTTCATGGTAACCCTACAGCTAACCCGTGTTTCGGCCCGTTACGGACGCCGCTCTATTCTGGAAGATATCACGACACCCTGCTTTCAAGGCGGTCAAGTGGTCGCCCTGCTAGGGCCTAACGCTGCCGGGAAATCGACGCTTTTCAGGCGTATTCTAGGCTTGCTGAAAGGCGAAGGTGACGTCGCTATACGCCATACGAGCGCCGAGCGCCCGGTGGCCTATATGCCTCAGGACACGGGCGCCAAAGCGGTGTTGACGGTTTATGAGTCGGTGCTGCTCGCACGCATGCAAGGGCGCAGCCTGAAAGTGCAGCCAGAGGATCTGGCCCAGGTGGACCGGGCACTTGAAGAGCTTAATATTACGGCACTTGGCGAGCGTGACATTGGCGATTTAAGCGGCGGCCAACGCCAGTTGGTCAGCGCGGCGCAGGCACTGGTACAAGAGCCCGAGATTCTGATGCTGGATGAACCTACTTCGGCGCTGGACCTTAACCGCCAGATCAACCTGCTAACGGTCTTACGCCGCTTGGCAGATGAACGCCAAATGCTGATTCTGGTGGCGCTTCACGACCTGGGCCATGCGCTGCGCTTTACCGATGCTTCCATGGTGCTTGAAAACGGTCGCCTGATCGCATGCGGCCCCACAGAAGAGGTCATTACCCCTGAGCTTTTGCGCCAGGTGTACAAGGTGGCGGCACGTATCGAGCCGTGCTCGAAAGGCCGCCCCCAGCTTATCGTCGAAGAAGCTGTCTAAACCGCCGCCCTTCCAGGGCGGCGAGCGCCACCCCACTGAGCATCAAGGGAAGCGCCAGCAAGAAATTACTCGATACCGGAATACCGAACAACACCCAGTCGGCCGCTACTGGCCAAATCAGCGCAATGTACTCAAACGGTGCAAGCCGCGATGCCTCGGCATAGCGAAGCGCCAGCGTCATGGCAATATGCGCCGCGCCACCAAACAGCCCCGAGAGCACCAACAGCCAAAGGGCCTTTGTATCCAGCGCCGCCCACCCCAACGGCAGCGTGGCCAGCCCCGCAAGCGCAGACACCAAAATAAAGTAAAAGGCGATAGAAGCCGCCGTTTCAGTACGTGAAATGCGCCTAACGGTAAGCAACGCCCCCGCCGTTAAAAGTGCGCTTAGCGCGCCCAACACATAGCCGGTCATCTGGCCACTTTCAGAACTAGCATTAAGGCCAGGCAGCACCAGCACCGCCATACCGGCAAGCGCCAACAAAATGGCCCCAGCGCGATAAAACGAGAACCGCTCACCCAGCAATAACACCCCGCCCACCGCCATAAACACCGGCGTTAGCTGAGCCAACAGCGTTGCCTCGGCAACGGGCAGCAGTGCGACCGCCGCAAACGAGGCAAACATTGCCGCCGCCCCCAACCCTGAACGCAACGCATGGCCCAACGGACGACGCGTCGCCAGCCCTCCCGGGAATTCCCGACGAATCATCAGAAAAACCATAATCGGCAACAGCGCAAACAACGAGCGGAAAAACACCGACTGCCCCACCGGCACTTCATCACTCACCGCTTTAATACATACCAGCATGCCGGTAAACAGCAGACCGGAAAGGATTCTGAGCCAAATGCCCAACGTGGGTTTGTCCTGCAAGCTATCCATTACGCTTTATGTTCCTTAAACGTCAAAAACCCCCGGCCTGGGCCGAGGGTCTGCGGAACCTAACATTGTACAATTACGTTAGGGCAGTCACACCAAAATCAGGGCTTCATCTCTTCAAAGAACTTCTTCACGCTGTCGAAGAAGCCGGTTTTCTTGGGTGAGTGGCTATTGCTGCCTTCCAGGCTTTCCTGGAATTTACGCAGCAAATCGCGCTGCTCTTCACCCAGGTTGACCGGGGTTTCGATAACGACTTTGCAGAGCAGGTCGCCCGGCGCACCACCGCGTACTGGTTTGACACCTTTACCGCGCAGACGGAAGAGTTTGCCGGTTTGCGTCTCCGGTGGAATCTTCAGCTTCACACGGCCATCCAGCGTGGGTACTTCAAGCTCGCCACCCAGCGCTGCATCAACAAAGTTGATCGGTACGTCGCAGTGCAGGTTTTTACCATCGCGCTGGAAGATATGGTGCGCTTTGATAGAAACCTGAACGTAAAGATCGCCCGCTGGACCACCATTAACGCCGCTTTCGCCTTCGCCGTTCAGACGAATGCGATCACCGGTATCAACACCCGGCGGAATCTTCACAGAGAGCGTACGCGTTTCACGCACACGGCCTTCGCCGTTACATTTGTGGCACGGCACTTTGATGTGCTGGCCGCTACCGTGACAGGTTGGGCAGGTTTGCTGTACCGCGAAAAAGCCCTGCTGCATACGCACTTGGCCGTGGCCATGACACGTGGGGCAGGTTTCCTTGGAAGAGCCTGGCTCAGCGCCGTCGCCATCACAGCGGTCACACTCAATGTGGCGTGGCACGCGGATGTCGACAGTGGTACCAGCTACCGCACTCTCAAGGTCCAACTCCAGGTTGTAGCGAAGGTCGGAGCCACGTGCGGGCGCGTTAGGACCACGACGGCGGCCGCCGCCCCCGCCACCGAAAATATCACCAAACACATCGCCGAAGATGTCGCTAAAGTCACCCGCGCCACCGCCACCGAAACCGCCGCCGCCAAAGCCACCGCCTTGGCCATCAACACCGGCATGACCAAACTGGTCGTACGCCGCACGTTTTTCGCCATCGCTAAGCACTTCGTAAGCTTCTGACACTTCGCGGAATTTTTCCGAGGCAGTATCATCGTCCGGGTTTCGATCAGGGTGGAATTTTTGCGCCAGGCGGCGGTAGGCCTTTTTGATCTCTTTCTGATCGGCCCCTTTATCGACACCCAGGACTTCGTAATAATCGCGTTTGGACATGGGTCCTACGCCTCCTGGTTAACTATGCTCTTGATTAGGCGTCTTGACCGCGGAAACAGCAACGCGGGAGTCTCCTCCCGCGTTACCTTCTTCCTTGGTAGAAAGAGGATGTTACGACTGCTTTTTATCGTCGTTGACTTCTTCGTACTCGGCGTCAACCACGTCATCTTCCTGCTTGGTGCTAGCATCTTCAGCACCTTCACCCGCCTGCTGAGCAGCTTCCGCCTGTTCGGCGTACATCTTCTGCGCCAGCTGACCAGACGCTTCGGTCAGTGCATCCAGTTTCTTCTGGATGTTGTCCGTGTCGTCAGTCTTGACGGCTTCTTCCAGCTCGCTGATGGCGGTTTCGATAGCCTGTTTCTCATCATCCGTCGCTTTGTCGCCCGCTTCTTGCACGGTTTTGCGCGTTGCGTGGATCATGCCATCGGCTTGGTTACGCAGCTGTACCAACGCTTCGAATTTTTTATCTTCGTCAGCGTGGGCTTCAGCGTCGCGTACCATTTGATCGATCTCTTCATCCGTCAGACCGCTGGACGCTTTAATGACAATCGACTGCTCTTTACCGGTCGCTTTGTCTTTGGCAGAAACGTTCAGAATACCGTTGGCGTCCAGGTCAAACGCCACTTCGATCTGCGGAACACCGCGCGGCGCAGGCGGAATATCAGACAAGTCGAAACGACCGAGCGACTTGTTCTGAGTCACTTGCTTACGCTCACCTTGAACGACGTGAATGGTCACGGCCGTCTGGTTGTCATCCGCCGTGGAGAAGGTTTGCGTCTTCTTCGTCGGGATGGTGGTGTTCTTGTCGATTAACGGCGTCATCACGCCACCCATCGTTTCGATACCCAGAGTCAGCGGGGTAACGTCCAGCAGCAGTACGTCTTTCACGTCGCCGCCCAGAACGCCACCTTGAATCGCTGCACCTACGGCAACCGCTTCGTCAGGGTTAACGTCTTTACGCGCTTCTTTACCGAAGAAATCAGCGGCTTTCTTCTGCACCATCGGCATACGTGTCTGGCCACCGACCAGGATCACTTCGTCGATTTCAGACGCAGACAGACCCGCATCTTTCAGCGCCATTTTGCAGGGCTCAAGTGAACGCTGAACCAGCTCTTCTACCAGCGATTCCAGCTTGGCACGAGTCACCTTAACGTTAAGGTGTTTCGGGCCAGTGTTGTCAGCCGTGATATAGGGCAGGTTAACGTCGGTCTGCTGGGCGCTTGAAAGTTCAATTTTGGCTTTTTCAGCGGCTTCTTTCAGACGCTGCATGGCCAGGTTGTCACCCGACAGATCAATACCGCTGTCAGACTTGAACTGGTCAACCAGGTAGTTGATCAGCGCCAAGTCGAAATCTTCGCCGCCCAGGAAGGTGTCGCCGTTGGTGGCGAGTACTTCAAACTGGGTTTCGCCTTCAACGTCGGCAATTTCGATGATCGAGATATCGAACGTACCGCCACCCAAGTCATAAACGGCGATGGTTTTGTCACCGCGTGACTTGTCCATACCGTAGGCGAGTGCTGCTGCGGTCGGCTCGTTGATAATACGCTTAACGTCCAGCCCCGCGATGCGGCCTGCATCCTTAGTGGCCTGACGCTGGCTGTCGTTGAAGTAAGCCGGTACGGTGATGACCGCTTCCGTTACCGCTTCGCCGAGGTAATCTTCGGCGGTTTTCTTCATTTTCTTCAGCACTTCCGCACTTACTTGCGGCGGCGCCATTTTTTTACCTTTTACTTCTACCCACGCATCGCCGTTGTCAGCTTCAGCGATTTTGTAGGGCACCATCTTGATGTCTTTCTGAACAACGTCGTCTTTAAAGCGACGGCCGATCAGACGCTTGATGGCGTAAAGCGTGTTTTCCGGGTTGGTAACGGCTTGGCGCTTGGCGGCCTGGCCTACCAGAGTTTCGCCGTCATCGGTGTAAGCGATGATCGAAGGCGTGGTACGGCCACCTTCAGCATTCTCGATAACTTTAGCACTGTCGCCATCAAGTACTGCCACACAAGAGTTGGTAGTACCCAGGTCAATACCAATAATGCGTCCCATAGCAAAAACCTCGAATTCAGTTGTATCAATACTTAAAACGTGTGCGGGATTTCCCGCGTGGTTGGCCTTTATCTGGGGGCCGCCAGTGACTTTTCAAGGGTTTTTTTACACTTTGCGTCACTAATCGGCTTAATTTGCCTTCTGACTGACCACAACCATCGCTGGGCGAACCAAACGCCCATTGAGCAGGTAACCTTTCTGCATCACTTCCATTACGGTATTGGGTTCAAGCTCGGGGTTCGGCACCATCGCCATGGCTTCGTGCACTTGGGGGTCAAAGGGCTCGCCTTGGGGCTCAATGCTTTCAACACCAAATTTATTGAGCACCCCCAGCTGCATATTGAGCGTCATGGAAACGCCCTCGCGGTGCGCCTCAGAGGCGCCGTCCTGCATGGATTCAAGCGCTTTTTCCAGACTATCCACCACAGGCAGCAGCTCTTTTACAAATTTTTCCAAGGCAAACTTACGTGCCTTGTCCGCTTCCTGCTCGGCACGGCGGCGAACATTCTGAGCTTCAGCGGCGGCGCGCAACGCCTGGTCCTTGGCTTCTGCCAGGTTTTGCTCCAGCTCATTTACCTGAGCGGCGAGTACGTCGGCCTCGGGGTCGGCGAAGCTGCCTTCAAGCGGCGCTTCGTCGTTAATCAGGCCTTCCAGCTCCCCATCAATCAAGCGCTCTTCAGACTCCTGGTCCCTCATATCGGCTTCCCGCTCTTGGCGAGCGAGTTCGTCATCTAATGGAGTTTGCGGTTCTTTTGCCATGCCATGCTCCTCAAAAGGGGTTCGGGCTTTGTCTGCCCAACACTGCTCATAAAAAATAATCAATAAATCAGTTTTAAAACAGCCCTAAACACGTATAGAGGCTATATGGGGGCCATAAAAGCCATCTCAAGAGGAGCATTGAAGTCAGTTATCGACTACTGTATAAAACAACATTTATTGGATAAGTATCCAGCTTCTGTGTCGCACCGCCTCAGGAGGCATCATGCTTACTCAGCTAGCGATTCAAGATTACGCGATTGTCGACCGCCTTGAGCTTGACCTGACCCACGGCATGACGGCCATCACGGGGGAAACAGGTGCAGGCAAATCCATTCTTCTAGGCGCGCTGGGCCTGTGCCTTGGTGAGCGTGCCGATGCTGGCAGCGTGCGCCACGGCTGCGAGCGCACCGACCTATCAGCGCGTTTCGACATTCAACACCTGCCCGCCGCCGTCGAATGGCTCACAGCCCGCGAGCTCCCCACCGACGAATGCCTGCTGCGCCGTGTAGTGACCGCCAGTGGGCGTTCAAAAGCGTGGATTAACGGCCAGCCAGCGACCATCACGGACTTAAAATCGCTTGGCGAGCAGCTCATTCAAATTCATGGCCAGCATGCTCATCAAGCGTTAATGCGTGAAGAGGTGCACCTGGCCCTGCTGGATGATTATGCCGGGCTACGGGAGGCTCGCCAGCAACTGGCAGAAACCTTCCACGAATGGCGCAATGCGCGACGACGGCTTAAAAAGCTCAGTGAAGAAGGTAGTGAAGTAGAAGCCAAGCGCCAACTGCTGCGCTACCAGGTTGAAGAGCTGGACCAGCTTGGCCTGGGTGAAGGCGAACTACAGACGCTTGAAGAGGAGCAACTGACCCTTGCGCATGCCGAAGAGACACTGCGTGAAACCCAGTTGGCTGCCGACTGCTGCGCCAGCGATGACGGCGGCGCGCTGTCGCTTCTTAATCAAGCTTATGCACACTTAAGCGCCCTGCCGGGCAGCGATAAGGGCACGCTTGCCAATACGCTCGCCATGCTCAGCGATGCGCGCATTCAGGTGGAAGAGGCCTCAAGCGAGTTGCAGCGCTTTGCCAGCAGCACCGAGCTCGACCCAGAGCGCCTGATGTGGGTGGAAGAGCGCTTGACCGATATACACCGCATTGCGCGCAAGCATCATGTCGCGCCTGAAGAAATATGCGCCCTGCATAGCGCGCTTCAACGTGAAGTGGCACAGCTCGAAACCAGCGATGAAGACCTTGAAGCGCTGAGCGGTCAGGTCGCCGAGTACCGTGAGCGCTACCGCAGCGAAGCCAAGAAAATCAGCGATACCCGTCAAAAAGCTGCTCTACGGCTGGGTAAAGAAGTTCAGCAGCAGCTGGCCTTTCTGGCCATGGGGAAGGCACGCTTTGAAGTGGCCGTTGCTTCGCGTGAAACACCCACGCCTGAAGGGCTGGATAGCGTACAGTTTTTAATCAGCGCTAACCCAGGCCAGCCTGCTCGCCCGCTCGCCAAAGTTGCCTCTGGGGGTGAGCTTTCGCGTATCAGCCTGGCGATTCAGGTGGTGGCCGCCTCGCATTCGACGATCCCAAGCCTGGTGTTTGACGAAGTGGATGTGGGTATTTCAGGCGCCACGGCGGAAATTGTCGGCCAGTTATTGCGCAAGTTAGGACAGAACGGCCAGGTAATGACCGTGACGCACCTGCCCCAGGTGGCCGCACAGGCGCATCAGCACCTGCATATTGAAAAGCGTGCCAAGCGAGATTCTACGCGTACCTATATGGCCTTGCTGGACGAGCGGGGGCGCATCAGCGAGCTTGCGCGCATGCTGGGCGGGGTCACGCTCTCTGACCAAACACTGGCTCATGCCCAGGAAATGCTGCATGCCAGCCAGCGCCCGCCTCATTAAGAGCTTTCTCACATCACTATCTAATTAACGGCTACCACGCAAAATACCCCCATGCTGCTCCCTGTAACAAGGAGCGGCATGAGGGTTTGCATCACGGCCAAAACAGGTTTGCGGGAAACCCTATTTTTTGTTGATCGGCACGTTAACCTGGCGCGTTACGTCCGACCCGCGAGGGCGCACGTAAAGTACCAGAGCGTGATCGACAAGCTCGTAGCCGTGCTCTTCTGCAATTTCTTGCTGGCGTCGTTCAATGATGTCATCAAGAAACTCGATGATTTCACCACTTTCCAAACACACCATATGGTCGTGATGGTCTTCTTGCGTCATCTCAAAGACTGCGTGGCCACCGTCAAAATTATGACGAATTACCAAACCTGCTGATTCAAATTGCGTCAGCACGCGGTAAACGGTTGCCAAGCCAACATCCTCGCCCGCATCAATCAGTGTTTTATACACTTCTTCTGCGCTAAGGTGGTGTTGACCCGAAGCATTTTCGAGAATCTGAAGGATCTTGACGCGCGGCAGGGTCACTTTCAGCCCGGCTTTGCGCAGTTCATGGTTCTGATCGGCCATGGTTGCTCTTCGCAGTAACAGGTTAGGTCGGGTATGATCGACCGAAACCACGATAGTGAAGAACAGGTCCAAATGCAAAAATTGACTCGCATCATTACGCTTTCCGTTGCCCTTACTGTTGTAAGTGGCTGTAGTTACGTCGGTGTTTACAAACGTGACATCCCACAAGGCAACCTGGTAACCGAAGAAATGGTTAGCCAGCTTCAGCCGGGCATGACGCAGGAGCAGGTCACCTACGTTATGGGCCGCCCTTTGTTGGAAGCCCCGTTTGATTCAAGCCAGTGGGATTACGTCTATCGATTGGACGAAGCGTACGGTGGCGTTGTACAGCGACGCGTCACACTTACTTTTGACCCGATGGGCCGCTTAGCCAACGTTCAGCAGCAGGGCGATTTTTCCACCGATCTTCCGCTAAGCACCGACTCCAGTCTGGGGCCTGCCGTTGAAGGCGCTGACCCGCTGAATACGCTTCCCCAAGAGAATATAAGCACGCAAACACCGGAGACAGCACCCGCACCTCAGCCCGTATTGCGCGCTGAGTAACAACGTTACTGGCCGCTTGCTTGGCGTTTGGCACGTTCCAGGCGGGCGGCTTTAGGGTCGATCTCAAGCGGGCGATATACTTCGACACGATCACCGGTGCGCAATGTTTGCGTCTCGGGGTTGCGTAGCGCTTTGCCAAAAATACCCAGCGGCGCCTTGTTGAACGTGTCTTCGGGCAATTCCGGAAACAGTTGAGGCAGGTTAGCAAGCGCTACCGCCTGCCGGGCAGTGGTGCCCTCAGGTACTTCCAGCGCCACTAGGCGCTGTTTGGCAGGCAATGCAAAGGCGACCTCTACCTGAAGGCGATCACCGCCCATACAGCTCGTCAGCGCGCTTAGTGAAAGCGTCTACCAATTGACCGGCTATTTGCTGGAACAATCGACCAAAGGCCATGCTGAGCAGGCGACTGGCAAACTCAAACTCCATTTCCAGACTCACCTTGCAAGCATCATCTCCCATCGGAGTGAACCGCCAGTGGCCTTTCAAGCGCTTAAATGGCCCTTTTACCAGCGACATCTCGATTTGCTCGGGGGCAAACAGGTCGTTACGTGTAGTGATCGTTTGCTCTATCCCCGCACGGCCCAGCGTCATTTCCCCAATTAAATGGGTAGCGTCACGCTCTACCAGACGCGCCTGACGACAGCCTGGTAAAAACTCGGGATAGTGTTCGAAATCGTTGACCAGATCGAACATTTGCTGGGGGGTGTGCCGCACCAGGGCGGAACGATTGACGGTTGGCATTGACCTCTCCGCTGACTTCACAGTGCCCAAAGCGTATCATGGGAAACATTTATTCAGACCTTGAATGGTATCACGCCTCCCCATATAACGAAGGGGGTGCCACCGACAGATTATAGATGAGGTTTCATGGCCACTAAGAAAGGTAACAGCAAGGGCCCCGGCAGCAGCGTTATTGCCCAGAACAAGAAGGCAAGATTCGAATACCATATCGATGAGACCTTTGAAGCGGGTTTGGCACTCGCCGGCTGGGAAGTCAAAAGCCTGCGAGCGGGTAAAGCTCAGCTTACCGACACCTACATTCTGGTGCGTAACGGCGAGGCCTTCCTGCTTGGCAGCCACATCATGCCGCTTAATACAGCAAGCACTCATGAAATTGCCGACCCTACGCGCACGCGCAAACTACTGCTGCATCGTAAAGAAATCGCCAAAATCTTTTCGATTACCCAAGACAAGGGCCACACCTGCGTACCGCTCAAGCTCTATTGGAAACGCAATAAAGTGAAGTGCGAATTGGCGTTGGTGACCGGTAAACAGCTACATGACAAGCGGGCGACAGAAAAAGATCGTGACTGGAGCCGTCAAAAAGGACGAATTATGCGGGAACATAACAAGGCTTAACTGGTCAATCAGGTGTGAGCACGTTAGAATGCTCATCTGAAAGAAGGGGGCGACATGGTTTCGACGCCGGTGACAACCCTTGCGGTGCATGCCGAGAGCGTGATGTATCTCGTAAATCCCACATCACGAAAAAATAGTCGCAAATGACGAAAACTACGCTCAAGGCGCGCTAGCAGCTTAAACTGTTAGCTTCTTGTCTGGCCCCAAGGTGATGTGCCTATTCATCATTGAGGGGATACGAGCTAAAGCTGATAGGACCGCGTTTGGTGGTGTCTTCTCGCCAAGCGTTAAACTTTAGAAGGCTCGCGTTGCTGAATCCTGATCGTCGGAGTCAGTGGCGTTAAAACAAATGACGGAATCTAAGCATGTAGAGCCAATAGGCGCGTGCTGGCGGACGCGGGTTCAATTCCCGCCGCCTCCACCACCTACCTAAATTCAGATGCTCCCACATAGGTCTGAATGATCAGAAAAGCCCGCCCAGTGCGGGTTTTTTTTGTGCCTGTATGCTTTCCAATATACCCATACAGCATTGCGCACCGTGTATCCCTGCGTGTATCCTTTTCGATATAGTGAACCGGAGGGATACAAGAATGAAACGCTCCCAGATTAAGCGCCGCCCGCTGGCTGACACGGTATTGGCGACACTGGAACCCGAGACAAAAGAGTACCGGGAGAAAGACGACAATAATGGGCTGCACTTTCGCGTAAAGCCTAACGGCTCCAAGTCGTGGCAGCTTCGCTATAAGAAGCCAGACGGCAAATGGTCGTGGATTGGCTTAGGCGGCTATCCAGAAACCAGCGGTAGCTTGGCACGCAAGAAAGCCGACCAGCTTAGAGCAGACGCGGCCAATGGAGAAAACCCCATCGTCGCCAAGCGGACAAGGGAAGTCGAAGCCCTAGAGGCTGCTAACAGCACGTTTGAAGCACTGGCGAGGGAGTGGCACACCAACAAGCGCCAAAACTGGACAGACGGCACCTCTACCCGCGTCATTGGCTCGCTGCAAAAGCATGTGTTTCCCAAGTTCGGCAAGCGCTCTTTCACTGACATAACACCCATGGAATGGTTGGAGTTCCTGCGCGACTTGGAAAAGACAGGGATCATTGAGCAGACCAGCCGCATACGCGCTATCTGCCGTGAAGTGTACGACTTGGCACTAGTGAGTGGCCGCATCGAGTACAACCCGCTTGAGAGCCTGCATAAGCACCTGACCACGCGCCGAGCCACCAACTATTCCCACGTTAGCCAAGACGAGCTGCCCGCCCTACTACGCGCCATTGGCTCTTACCCTCACGCTGAGGATGTACGTCTTGGCCTATTCCTGCTTTCGCGCCTAGCGGTACGCCCTTCAGAGTTGCGAGCGGCACGCTGGGAAGAGTTCGACCTAGACAGGGCACTATGGACGATACCCGCCGAGCGAATGAAGCGCCGCCGTGAGCATACTGTTCCCCTACCCAAGCAGGCCATTGAAGCCCTGAAAAGCCTTCACCAGTTGACCGGATACCAGCCCCTGCTTTTCCCCGGTCGCAGTGACAAGACAGCACCCCGCTCCAACACGGTGTTCATCATGGCTCTACGCCGCCTTGGCTATGAGGGACGCCAGACCGGGCACGGCTTCCGGCATATCGCTAGCACGATCCTGAATGAGTACGGCTATAACGCTGACCACATCGAGGCCCAACTATCACACGTTAAAGACGGTGTGGCAGGCGTCTATAACAAGGCGCAATACATCGAACAGCGCCGCCACATGATGCAGTGGTACGCCGATCACCTGGACAACTTGCAGCGTGGAAACGTGGTGGAGATGAAGCGGGCATGACAGAAAGTAATTGGTGGGCAAGCACACCGGGATGGGCCACCCGGCTCCCAACCCGCTTATCAGATACTTGGCGCTGGTTTGAAGCAGTGTGGTCTTACGATTATGGAGACCCGAGACAGCTTACTGAGCTGGTTCGGAGCGAGCCTATACCACCGGAATACACCAACGCGGTTGCAACAATAATTGCAGGTGAACGCTTACCTAATCGCAAGGCAGTAGCTAAAGCTAAAATACCTGCTAAAGAACGAGCGGAAACCGCTGTGTTAGTTTCAGTATGTCTTGGCATCCGCGATGAGGTGAAATATCGAGCATTCGATCCTGACCTAGACCCCGACAGGGAGCATGGAGTCGGCGCAGCGGCTGTAGCAAGTAGTATCGAACCAATAGAGCTGATGCGTAATGCTGACGAGCTTGGAAGAGAGTGTATTCAGATCGCTGCCGATGCATGGGGAGTAAGTACCGAAACTATTGAAAACCTAATACGCGAAGCCAAAACCAGACTAGCCGCTTGGCCTACTGTGTAGAACAACGGGCTTTGTACTACACGGGCAGTTTTTGGCGAACAATTGATATGTGAATAATTAGGTATGTACCCACGACGAGTGCATACCTATGAATATCGAAGCCCTACCCCAAGACCAAAAGCTAATCACCAAGCCCAATCTATGCCGCGCTATGGATATGACCCGTAGCGGCATCGACAAGTTGCTGAAGAATGACTCCAGCTTTCCCCGCCCTCTGAAGTTCAGTGATAGCCAGCAAGCACAATGCTACTTCCCTATTGCCGAGGTTAACGCCTGGCTAGATGCCAAGCTGGCCGAGCGAGGTGCAGCATAATGACCTTGCAACGCTCACCAATGCCGTTATATGCTTCAAGGGCTGGCGCAAAATCGTCAGCCGGGTTTAGCGGCCCGAATACTTCTAGGCGCACTAGCGCCCCCATTGACGGCGCTTTTTTAGTGCCCGTCAGTTATGGCGGCTGTGCGTGGGACACCTTCGGGTGTGCCGGTTTCCTAGAGTGCCGGTCCGCTAACCTGCGTACAGTCGCCCCCATTAGTTGTTTAGCGGCAACCGGGGACGACTCCACAACTCTAGGAGTCACACCCATGAAGCTATTCCCTACCCGCAATCCGTCTGCACGCGCCGCCGCCCACCGGGCAATGGCTAAATCTGCGCTGTTTTCAGACTCAAGCGCCGCCGTCCGGCTCAAGCGCTACAACCACCATATCGAAAAAGCCCGCGCCCTAGAGGCCGAGCAAGCCCATATCCGTCGCAGCCGTCCGATGAAGGCTTACGACACCTTACGCGCTGAAAACGCGGAGGTGAGCCAATGACACCCCAAGACCAAAACTACCTGCTGAAAGCCGCCATTACTGGTGACATTCGCCAAATGCAACAGGCGTCCAAAATCCTCGCAGGCGTGGCGATGCTGCTTAACGACCATGATCTTGATGGTTTGAAGCGTGAAGCTCTTATTGAAGCGCTGTGGTTATTGTCCAGCAGTCTTGATGATCGCTGCGACTGGCTTCAAGAGGAGGGGCTGCTATGCATCGAGCAATAAAAACGCCCGACCGAGGCCGAGCGCAAAATAATACTGTTCAAGCCAATAATAGCATCCGCGCTGACGTTCACGCCATGTTGAATCGACTCGACAAGGTAAAAGAAAACGGGCCGGGCCGCTGGCTGGCATGTTGTCCTGCACACCAAGACCGCTCGCCTAGTCTGGCGGTGCGTGAAACCTCAGACGGCACGATCCTGATGAAGTGCTTTGCAGGATGCCCGACCGGGGACGTGCTAGCCGCCATTGGCTTGGAGCTTAAAGACCTATTCCCTCAGCGCGACAACGACGCATACACCACCAGCAAGCGCCCTGGTGAACGCTGGGTTCCCCGTGACGTACTGGCAGCGGTGGCGCGTGAAGCCCTGATTACACTGTTAGCGGCTGAGGCCGTGCATAGTGGGACGCTGTTATCTGATGACGACCGCAACCGCCTAGCGGTGGCTGCTGGCCGTCTGAGGACTGCCGCAAGGGAGGTAGGGTGCTATGTCAAACACGGCTGAAACTTGCTGGCTAGATCAGAGAGTTGATGAGGTTTATAGCAACGCCTTGGAAAAACACGACGGAACTGACGGAACCGACGGAACCACCAGCAACTACGCGGCTTCCAGCGGTTCCGCCCCTAAAGATAAGCACGGAACCGACGGAACCTTTGAGCGACCATCATTTAGCGCCCATGATGAAAAATTCAGGTGTGACGGCAAGCTGTTAACACCTGGCGTGTGGTTTCACGGCGTCAAGGGTGAAGATACTTATGAGAAATTCGTATGTTCGCCCCTTCACGTGGAAGCGATTACCTCTAGCGACGATGCAGAGTTTGGAAGGCTAATCCGCTTTCGTAACAGTCTAGGCGCTTGGCGTGAGTGGGCGATGCCGATGCTTTTGCTAGCGGGATCGGGTGAAGCTATGCGCGGCGAGCTTCTTAATCTTGGTGTTGAGATCGACCCCGAAGCCTATCGCTTGCTCAACCGCTACCTTCAGAGCCAGCGCCCTGAAAGAAAGGTAATTGCAGCCACCTCTACAGGGTGGCATTCGGCCAAGGGTGATAGCTCAGCCTCGCTTTTCATTATGCCTAGGAAAAATATAGGCACCGGGGATGCCATTTTTCAGAGTGAAACTGCTAATGCTGACGACTTCCGGCAAGCGGGAACGCTTGAGGGGTGGAAGGCCGAGATTGGGAGCCGCTGCGCTAACAACCCGGTACTGATGCTGGCGGTGTGTTGTGCGCTCGCCGGGCCTTTGCTGCATCACCTACAGCGGCATGGCGGCGGCTTTCATCTTAAAGGCGATAGCTCTACCGGCAAGACGACGGCACTAGCGGCGGCGGCTTCAGTGTGGGGTGAACCTGAGCAGTTTGTACGTACTTGGCGGGCAACTGCTAACGGGCTGGAAGGGATCGCCAGCCAACGTAACGACACACTGCTAGCACTTGATGAAATTGGTGAGGCGCTTCCTAAAGAGATCGGTAACACCGTTTATTGCTTGGCTAATGGCACCGGGAAAGCGAGGGCGACACGCACAGGTGCCGCAAGGGCCACCAGAAGGTGGCGCGTCATGGTCTTGTCGTCTGGCGAGCTTAGCTTAAACCGTCACATGCAAGAGTCAGGGCAACGCGCTAGGGCTGGCCAAGAGATTCGCCTATTAGATGTTTCTGCCCGTCGGAAGCATGGCGCATGGGAAGAGCTTCACGGCTTGCCTGATGGCCGCGCCTTTTCGGATGCCTTGCAGAAGTCCGCTGCTACTCACTACGGGCATGTGGGGCCGCTGTTCGTAGAAAAGCTGATCGAATCCGGCGAAGCCGACAAGCTGCCGGAAATGTTAAGCGCTCTAGCTGGCAGGTTCCCATCCACTACCGGGCAAGAAGCCCGCGCCGCTGAAAGGTTCGCCATCGTAGCGCTTGCCGGGGAGTTAGCTGTCAGCTTTGGCATTCTCGACGTAGTAAGCGGCAACCCTACTGATGCCATGGTTAAGCTGTTCGACACCTGGCAGGAAGGCCGTGGTCGTGGGCAGTCTGAAGACACCAAGGTGCTTGAAAGCATTGGTGACTTCTTGGCTAGGCATGGTGACAGCATGTTCTCCGAACTTGGTGATACCAACACCACAATAAGGGATCGCGCCGGATGGTGGAGAAACAGCGGGCCTAGTCGCGTTTGGCTGTTCACTTCCGAAGGCTTGCGCCGCGCTGCCCCTGGCTATGAAGTCGCCCGAATAGCTGAAGCGCTTGAAGGTGCAGGCTGGCTTGCGGATCGCAGTCACAAAGAGCGTGCCAAAAAGGTGAAGGTTAATGGTCGCTCTATCTGGCTATACCACGTACAGGAGGCCGAATCATGAGCCTTATGGACATTATCAAGTCAGTGGCTGGTGACTCGGTTCCGTCGGTTCCGCCACCTATCCAACACACGGAACCGCTGAAAGCCCCGTCACAAGCGGCGGTTCCGTTGGTTCCGTCGGTTCCGCCCACTTGCAGCGAGGAAGTACCCGATTGGCTGGAGTGGATCGCTGAACGCTGCCTCCTGGTGCCGGAAGATCGCCGCCATGTGGCTACTGGCCTTCTACGCCTTCACCCACGAATGCAGCAACGCCTGGCTGAACGCTATGTAGAAGAGTGGCGCACTGCTGCCGACGATGAACCCACGTATCACAAGCGCGATAACGCTGGCCGACGTGCTGCCAACCTGATTATCACAAAGCTAAAAGGAGACCCCCTCCATGTTTGAAGCAACGACCAACCACAAAGAAAGGAACCACACCATGAACAAAAGCACTATCAATGCCGCCTATAACGGAAACAGCAAGATATTGGGCCTTTGGCGCACCAGCCATGACGGACTAGCGCTCCAGATCGCCAAGGCCGCCGCTAATGAGCTAAACGGCATTTGGGCACGGCAGGGAATGATTGGCAGTAACCCGCGCCTTAGCGATATGGCCAAAAAGGAAGACAGCGCGAAAACGTCAGCCCAGGCACTGCCGAAGCTGGCCGGAATGCGACGCCAGCTACAGGTCGAGTCGGACAAGTTGAGCGCTCGGGCCGCCAATTTAAAAGCCGTGACCCCATACCGTGATGGCGACCAATCAACCGTGGCGATTGACCTGGCCTTGGCGCAGCACCTGCAAAGCATGACTGCCAGCCAGCGCGCCGCCGCCTTGAGCCAAGTGGGTGATTTACGGCTACGCGATGCAGTATTGCGACTACCTACCGCTGTCACCGGAATCACTGCCGAGAAGTACGCCCAGCTTGAGCGCCAAGCTATTGAGCAAAACCATCCCCAAGAGGCCGTCGAGATCGAGGAGCTACGCCAAGCGCTTCACGATGCCGCTGAGGTGGTTGGGCAGGCTTGGGTAGAGGCGAGCGCAGGCGTTGAGCTTGATGACCGAGTGAAGGCGGCAGGCGACCCAGCTACTGCCGACGCCCTAGAACGAAATCTGACCGAAGCAGCAGCCGAGCGCATCCATGATCGTGTTTCCAAGGAGGAAGGCGAGGAGACCGAGGGAGAAAGCGACAATGAGCCGCGATAAGCAAGGCCGTTTTGCTAAAGGGGCGTCTGGTAATCCTAATGGTCGTCCAGCCAAGTCAGATGAACTACGCCGGCTATTAGAGGGTAGTGCTGACGCGGTAGCCAGCAAGGTGTTGGAGGCCGCTGCCGCTGGCGATATGGGTGCCGCTCGGTTGGTATTAGAACGCTGCGTTCCTACCCAACGCCCGGTTTACCCCGCTGTGATATTTGAGCTTGACCCAGACGCACCACTAGCGGATCAAGCGAGACAAATACTTGCCGCCGTCTCAAGGGGGGAGCTTCCCCCCGATCAAGGCCGCGCCCTGCTGGATGGAATAGCAAGCCTTACCAGAGTCGTGGAGCTGGACGAAATCGCCCGGCGTCTGGCTGAGTTAGAGGAGAGAAGCCATGAAGCCCCTGCTTAAACGTATCGAGGCGCTGGAGAAGGAAGCCACCACACGCGCCGTTATCTGGATAGACCCGCCCGAGAACGGCCTGGCTGGCTGGCAGATCGTCCCAATGTCCAAAGGCGGCAGCGTGGATATATGGCGGGAGGCGAACGAATCAGACGAAGCGCTAGAGGCTAGAGCGTCCGTCGTTGCCAACCGTCATAGAGGCGTAGTCGTTGCCTTCGGGATGGATGCTCAAGGGGGTACGCGATGAAGCGCACAGACAGCCGATTGGAGGCTTTGGAGCGGCGGACAATAGAGACCGGTAACAACGCCATTGTTGCTCAAATCAGCGCGATTATGGACGAGCTAAGTGCAAAAGCTGCCGGGGATGACTCGCCAAGGCCATCCGAGTCGCTTATTGATGTGCTTGAAGGGGATCGTAATGCCTAGCCCAATGATGAAGCGCCTGGAGGCTATAGAGCATCGCCTACGCCCAGATGAGGACATGCCGAGCTGCATACGCATTGCCCGAGTGGATTCTGAAGGCAACCCGGCCCCCATCTTGGGGTGGCGTGAAAGCTCCACTAGAGAGCCTATCGAAGTATTCCGGCAGGCCAACGAAAGCGACGACGATCTAGCAGACCGTGCCTTGGCTGCCATGCAAGCGCGTCCGGGGAGAGACCCTAGAAGCGTTGTTGTCATGGTGCAGATCACAGACGACTAGCCTGCATACAGGTGTAAAACAGGAACCGAAGCCTTGGCTAACGCTGGGGCTTTTTTCATGTGATCCTGAGTCACTTCTAGCCGTGGTCAAGCTGACCACCCGAGACGGTCGCACTGACCTTCCCGGCGATATCCGATAATTGGATAACGCTAATGGGCTTGGAACCTAGCCGATTGCACAGGCACTAACAGAGTAGTTTAAAGCTACTCTCAAATCCCCCTGGTGCCGGGTATTACAAAAGTTTCGTAGAACCCAGCTTCCCGCGCTTCCCACGGCTTAAAAAAGGGCTGTGACTATGGCAATTCGATTCCCACTTTATCCACCGAATCACCGTTAAAAATGCTCCAGCAGCATCCAGCTTGTATCCCCTGATGTATCCCTATAAAAGACAGCAGCATAAAGACCAATCAAAACAGTAATATAAAATCCAGTTCAAACGACGCCGCCACCAGACACCCCTACAAATCAAGCACCTAGCGGTGCTTTTTTTGTTTCTAAAGGCAGCCTTTGTATTAGCTACCTTACACAGCTAAGGTCGCCCTCTTCGCAGCTGGCATGCTCTTGCAGGCTTTGCGTACGTGCTTTGGTGAGCGCTTCAAGGCAGCCATTACGCACCATGGGCTGGGCGCTTCCCCCTTCGACCGCGCGACTCTCGAACGCACATTCGGCGTCACGAAAATCAATCCACTTGCGCTGGGCAACTCTGAGCTTCTCAAGCGATAAATCATTATTCTCAAGCCTTCCAATCAACGCCTGATAAGCCTCATTAAGCTCATCATCAGCCGCTTGATACGTTTTCGCTGAACACTGCGTCATTTCCGCTTGGGTTTCAGGGCTAGCACACTCTTCATTAGCGCTTACCAAGCCGCTGAAGATCAAAAGCCCCATACCTGCCCATCGTGAAAGTAGTCGCATCGTCGTACCTATTTGGTGAATAAAGCCAACGTGGTAACAAGAACGCTACCTGCCTTACAGGTTAGCCTCTTTTTCATGCGCCCATAACGGCAAAGCGCCAGCATTTCTGCTGGCGCCCATCAACTAGCTATAAAAAAGGTGGCTCCACCTTAATGAGCGGTCATTTCTTCAGCGATTTCATTACCGTCTAAATCGGACGGATAGTAGGTCGGCCAGTGAGAGACTTCTTCCAACAGTGCTTCGCGATCATCGCCCCAATAGAGGTGAAAGTGGTGCGCGTCGGTTGGGTAGATATCGTGGTCGCTGAATTGAATGTACTGAGGAAGATTCTCAGCGCTCTCACCCTCTAACTCGAAAATAAACCTCACGCCACGATTGCCTGCGTCGTAGGTTAAAATCTCGTAGCCGTCATATTGATACTCGCCCGTGCTCTCTTCGCTGTCTTCATAAAAAGTGACGTTATTGCCTTCAATAACGATGCGGTCAACCGCTGTTTGGTAACCAGTGTCGTAGTACTCCTTGTGCTCTTCAGCCGTTTTATCGCCATGCTCGGCTTTATGAGCAAACACCTCATCCAGCGTGCCATCCTCTAGATAAGGATAAACGGACTGCCAATCACCTTCCCAATCGGAAAGAGGACGGTCCGCTACTTGGTCATCACTGAAATGCCCGGAATAAATATCACTATTGTGGTCGTGCGAATGACCATGGGAGTGATCATGGTCGTGGTCGTGGTCGTGGTGTTCATGCTTGTCATCTGCAACCACCGACTGAATACCCGCCAATGCCAGCAAGCTGATGGCTAATGCGCTGAGTGCTTTTGATGAAAGTAATGGCATTTTTCAGACTTCCTTTTTCAGCAAATGAATGGTTCTTGAACCAGCAATAAAGATACTTAATAACATAACACTAATCAAACAAAGCATATTGGCTTGAAGCGTTAAAAGCACCTAACGGTTCTTGGCGGCAAGCTGGTCGACCATCCTCGTAACGATCATGCGGGATCCGACACGTCACCATATGCGTGTGATCCATGATGAACATGGGACATGGCTTGGCATTATTACCCTTGAAGACGTTATCGAAACGATTTTGGGGCAAGATATTGTAGATGAAACGGATAAAATTCAGAATCTTAGAAACCATGCCAAGCAGCGTTGGCTCAATCAAGTAACGTCCGACACACCCCTTCACTAGCTGGCCCTTAGCGAATATTTTAACCCCCTATGGCTGAAAAATAATGTGTCTCGCCATGCACCGAGTTTACGCTTATAGTCACTAACAATAAGCGCTTAGGCTACATGGTGGAGGCCCTTTATGCTGCTTTATGGACTGAGTTTATTAGCCAGTATTGTGCTTTTAACGCTAGGTGGCGAAGGATTGATTCGCGGCGCCGTCGCCGGGGCCAAACGGCTGGGCGTATCACCGCTGTTTACCGGATTGGTGATTGTCGGCTTTGGTACCTCATCGCCTGAACTGGTGGTCTCGATCCATGCCGCCATGAACCAGCAGCCCGACATTGCGATTGGCAATGTGGTCGGCAGCAATATCGGCAATATCCTGTTGATTCTGGGCCTTTGTGCACTTATCTGCCCGCTGACCACCCAGCCCCAAGCGCTTAAGCGCGATGGGTTGGTAATGATGCTCGCCACTGGGCTGTTTATTCTTTTAGCGTTTAACGGCAGCCTGGGGCGTTTCGATGCAGCGGTGCTACTCGCAAGCCTGGCGGCTTATCTGGTATGGGCCTACTGCAGCGAAAGCGGCCAGCACTCCCCTTCTGCCGAGCTACACACGGCCGAGGCAGAGGAAGTGACCCAACTGCCCAGCAGCACGCTGTTTATCGTGGTGGTTTTAATCGGCGGGCTGGCTCTACTGATCGGCGGCTCCCAGTTGCTGCTTTATGGCGCCGTCGGCATTGCTCAGGCGCTGGGGATTTCAGAAGCGGTTATCGGGCTTACCATCGTGGCTATCGGCACCTCACTACCTGAACTCGCGGTATCGGTGATCGCGGCGCTGCGGCGTCATGCCGATGTGGCAGTAGGCAACATTCTGGGCAGCAATATCTTTAATTTACTCGGCATACTGGGCATCTCCGCCTTTCTTCAGCCGCTACCGCTTGTTGAGCGTATGGCATCCTTTGACCAGTGGGTAATGCTGGGCGCCTCTGCGCTGTTGATTGCTTTCCTCTATACCAGCCTACGTTTATCACGTGGTGAGGGGTTATTGCTCTTGGTAGGATATATAGCGTATTTAACGGCCAGTTTTACGGTGATTAGTTAGGCTTTTTACGACAACGGCTTGCGCTCGACCATACGGCATTAACGGCATAAGGAAGCACAATGATTCTTGGTACTCTGGGGCCTGAAGGCAACAATCATGCGTTGATTGCTGGGCACTATCTCAAGCGTCGGGCACCGCAAGGCGGCCAATGCATTTTCTTCGACACGTTTGAGGCGGCTTTCGAGGCACTGCTGGCCGGTGAGCTAACCCATGTACTGCAATGTACGGCCCACTTCAGCCATGCCGACTGCGTAGGTCGCTATATGCATCGCGCTTTTCCAGTCGATACGTTTATTGCGGGCAGTAAGCCGCTGGCGCTGCTCGCCCGTCGTGATGTTGCCGAACCAGAGCACATCGCGCTTCAGCCTGCCACGCGTTACTACACTGATTTAAGCGCGTTCAAGGCGATCATTGAGGCACCGACAACCGTCGACGTTGCCAATGGGTTGATTGAAGGTCGTTATCAGGCCGGTATTTGTGCAGAAGAAGCACTGGCCCAGGCACCTGATACGCTAACCTTGGTACGCTCGCTAGGACCGGCCATTGATAGCTGGGTTATCTACGCCACCGAAGCGCTGAATGAGGGCTCGCCGCTGCATTTATAGCGTGCATTGGCAGCGGCGAACCCGGCAAGCTAGAGTGCGAAGATAATCAGCGCGCCCACCACCACAAGCGCCAAGCGCAGCCAGAGCGCTTTATGGGCAATGATGCCAAAGGAGATCGCCCCCAAGCCTACGGCCACCTTGGCGGTATCGAACAGCGCACCAGCGGGGTCAAAGGCAAGCCGAATCATGTCAGGGTTAGCGACCATTGCTAACGGAATGATATAAAGCCCAATGCCCAGCGCCATGGCCTTCAACGCTACCTTAAGCCAGTTCTCTCCCACCATGCCCGCCGCGATAAAGACACCACCACACACCGGCGGTGTAATCGTCGACAGTAGCGCATACCAGAAGACAAACAAGTGCGCGAGGAGCGGCTCAAGCCCAAGCGATGTCAGTGCAGGCCCCGCCACTGAGACACAGATGACATAGGCGGCCGTGGTGGGAACTTCCATGCCCAGAATCAAACACGCCAGTGCCGTCAACAACAGCGCCGGCCACAGCATATCGTTGGAAAGCGACAGGATACCGGAGGTAATTTTTACCCCAAGCCCGGTCAGCGACAGCACGCCTATCACCAGCGAGGCGCAAATAATAATCGCGCCAATCATCGCAATCTGCCGCCCAGCGGTCACCATGGCAAGCATAAATCGGGTTATAAAACCGGAAAGAGAAAAACGCAGTGTGACGTTAAAAAACAGCAGGGCCAAACTGGCGAAAATGGCAATGCTCGCCGCATACTGAGGGGTGTATCCGCTGATAAAAATACACGCCAGCAGCAACACAAACGGGACCGCAAAAAATAGCGAGGTAATCAGCACCTCTTTACGGCTGGGCTGATCGCTTTTATCCAAAGGCTGCAAATCATGCCGAGTCGCGTAAGCATTAATCCCCATCCAGACCGTTAGAAAGTAAAGAAACGCCGGTAAAACAGCCGCCGCCATAATCTGTGTGTAGGGGGTTCCAGTGAGCTCCACCATGACGAAAGCCCCCGCTCCCATCAAGGGCGGCATGATTTGTCCACCCGAGGAGGCCACGGCTTCCACCGCCCCTGCCAGGGATTTCGGATAACGCAAACGCACCATGGAAGGAATGGTAATGGCCCCGGTAGACGCCACATTGGCGGAGGCCGACCCGGAAATGGACCCCATCAGCGCCGAAGAGATCACCGAGACTTTCGCTGCGCCACCGGTTAATCGGCCCGCCACAGCACTTGCCAGATTCATAAACCCTTGGCCTGCCTCGCCCGCGTTAAGCACCGCGCCAAAAATAACGAAAATTGCGACGACGCCCACACTGACACCGGTAAGCGATCCCCACAGCCCGCCTTCGGCAATGGTCAGCGAGCCCACCATGCTTGGCAGGGGAATACCTGGGTGACCAAACGTGCCAGGAACATACTGTCCAAAAGCGCCATACAGCAAAGCGAGCAACGCAACCAACGGTAAGGGCCAGCCAATAGCACGGCGCGCCGCCTCAAGCGCCAGAGCGATCAAAAAAAGCCCAATTCCCATCTGCAGATGGCTATCGATAAAACCGTACTGGTTGGCCAATGATGCTTCGTTAAGGGCGATATAGCCACAGGCCGCCACACCCAGTAGTGTCAGCACCCAGCCACTCGCCCGCTGCCAAGGCGTTTTGGCCATAAATATCAGCACCCAGGGCAGCAGTAATGCCATATGCAGCGGTCGACTAATTAACGCAGGCGTTAACCCGTAAAAGATAAGCCCCATGTGGAAAACCACGCTTAAGGTGCCCAGCGCTACCCAGCCACGCGCAGCGGGCGCCTCGTCGTCTAGCGTCGAAGTTGAAAAAAGTGTCATGCCCTATGCCTATCAGAAACGAGTCAACAACAAATAGCGACGCCACGAAGCGGACCTCGTGGCGTCGGCACTGCCTGGGAGAGAATTAACGCAGCGATTCGGGAACGTCGATACCGGCTTCCTCGTAATAGCGCAGAGCACCGGGGTGCAGCATACCTGCCATATTGTCGAGCTGGTCCGGAGTAATACCGCCCCACCACGCGGTCTCTTCAGCCATGGCGTCACGGCGTTCCCAGAAGGTTTTGGTCAACGTATACGCGGTTTCGTCATCCATTTGTGATGTGGTATACGCCATGACCGGCAGCGACGTGGTTTGTACGTCCTCATCAATACCTGGGTAGGTGCCGCCAGGAATTACCTGACGCGGCGCGCCGGTCATGTCGATCTGCTCGTCAGTGAGACTCACCATCGAAATCGGCATGCCCGCAGCCACTTCGATAATATTGGGCGTTGGGTAAGAGCTGGCGGTTACAAAGCCGTCAATCTGTCCGTTTTTCAACGCGTCGGGGCCGCTGCCCAAGGCAGCATCGGCGACCTGTACGCTCTCTTCCAATCCAAACAGCGCCAGGTAACGCGCGGCTTCACGTGCGCCGAACGTGCCCCGGCCAATCAGGATATGCTTATCTTCAAGTTCCTCAATACCCACGACACCTTTATCCTCGCTCAGGATGAAGTGCATGGTAATCGCTGGGATGGGAAACAGGCCGCGGATCTCCTGAAAACGTGGGTTCTGACGTTCAGCAAAAGGCCCTTCACCCGCCATGGCCTGGTCAACCAATGCCGGCGGCGTGGTAAAAACATAGTTACCCTGGCGCGCCATGACTTCCATCACGTTTTGCACCGAGCCTTGGCTCTCTTCCAGGGTAAGAATAATAGCGTCATCCGTGCCTTGGCGAATGGCTTCTGATAACTCGACGCCCATCTGATAATAAGCCGTTCCCGCCGTTGCCGACTTATAGGTAACGCGGGTTTCCGCTTGGGCAGCCAGGCTAAGTGAAAGCGTGGTGGCTACGAGTAAGGGCGTGCATAAAGCAGAGCGTATAAAGGGGAGCATGTGTCAATTCCTGGTATCCAGCGACCTCAACGGCCTGATTTTTTTGTCGCGCTGAAAGAATAATAAACGCCAGCGGGCCAGGTCGTGAACAGTGCCCCGCCTAGCGCCGCTAACATTAGCATGTAATACGCCGAGCAGGAACGCTGTGCCTCCAACGGAGTAGCCTTACCAAGACAGCCCTATCCAGCACTGAATTCGATGCATAGGCAACACTGACGGGCAATAATGGCAAACAGAGGATGGCACTCAGCATTCGTCTTACTGCATCGCTTATCGCTTGCAACTTTGGTTTATTACCATAAAGATTAATCGCTGTTAAAATGTATCGCACTTTATCAATAAACTTACCATTAGCTAAATGGATAATTTGCTAAAAAAATATGCCATAGCGAGTTAACAAACGACCTTTATTCGGTTTTATTCTTTATTTAGAAAACAGGCAATTTGTTATACTTAACGCCGCTTATTAACCCTTCCTACCACCTTTAAATAAGGATAAACGTATCATGTTGACGCAGGATTGCGACCTAGGCCAGCCGAGATCTTCTCGTCGCTGGCTTTTTTTGTTAGCCCCCTTACTATTTTTCTATAGCGTGTCGACCTTTGCTGTGACAGGTGAGATTGATTTAACGACATCTTTTATCGGTTTTTTTGCTGTCGCCATTTTTGTTTTGGCATATGCCTTGGTGATGGCAGAAGAAAAGATTCATATGCGTAAATCAAAGCCAGTGCTAATAGCGGCAGGTATTATTTGGAGCCTCATCGGCTGGGTGTATGTTCAAAACGGCATGTCAGAAACCTCAGAATATGCGTTTCGCATGACCCTTTTAGAGTTCACCGAGCTGATGCTGTTCCTGCTGGTGGCCATGACGTATATCAACGCCATGGAAGAGCGTCGAGTATTTGATGCTCTGCGCTCCTGGATGCTGCGTAAAGGATTTAACTATCGCACGCTTTTCTGGCTGACCGGCGGCTTGGCATTTATTCTTTCACCGATTGCCGATAACTTAACCACCGCGCTGCTAATGTGTGCCGTCATCACCAAGGTGGCCGAAGGTGACAAGCGCTTTATTAACCTGGCGTGCATTAATATTGTGGTCGCCGCCAATGCGGGGGGTGCCTTTAGCCCATTTGGAGACATCACCACGCTGATGGTATGGCAGGCAGGCATTCTTCAATTCCAGGAGTTTTTTACTCTTTTCCTCCCTTCGTTGGTTAACTTCCTGATTCCAGCCATGATCATGAGCCTGTTTATCAAGGACCAAAAGCCCGGTAGCGTATATGAGGATGTCCAACTGAAACGCGGTGCACGACGGATTATCGTGCTTTTCTTACTGACCATTTTAACCGCCGTCATCTGCCACACCTTCTTACACTTGCCGCCCGTGCTTGGCATGATGACAGGGCTTGGTTATCTTCAGTTCTTTGGCTTCTACCTACGCAAGAGCCTGCCCCGTTCGCTGGAGCGTAAGCGTGAACGCTACAGTCGTCGTGGGGATAACAAGAAACTGGCGCAGTTAGGTAGCGTGGTACCGTTTGACGTATTTAACCGCGTGGCGCGGGCCGAGTGGGACACACTGCTGTTTTTCTACGGCGTAGTGATGTGCGTAGGTGGGCTTGGCTTTATGGGCTACCTTGGCTTGCTGTCCGAGGCGCTTTATACCAATTGGGATGCTACGTGGGCGAACATTGTGTTGGGTGTGGTGTCCGCTGTGGTGGATAACATTCCTGTAATGTTTGCGGTGCTCACCATGCAGCCTGAAATGTCTGACGGGCAGTGGCTGTTAATCACCCTAACCGCTGGTGTTGGAGGCAGCCTGCTCTCGATTGGTTCAGCAGCTGGCGTTGCAGTTATGGGCCAAGCACGCGGCGCTTATACCTTTATGGGCCACTTGCGCTGGGCGCCGGTTATTCTATTGGGCTACATCGCCAGTATTGCCGTTCATTTATGGCTTAATGCAGGAAGCTTTACCGCCGCTTAAGACAGATTGATACGCTGTTTTTTAACACACCTCCTCACCATAATAGATAGCGCCCTTATCCAGGGCGTTATCGTTTAGCTTTTAATAGCTTTCAAACAAGCGATCAATGGATGTCGGGCGGCCAAACAGGTAACCCTGATAATGATAACAGCCATGACCCTTTAGCCAGTCCAACTGCTCCTGCTTCTCGACCCCTTCGGCGACCACCGTTAACCCAAGACTCACTGCCAACAAAATGGTGGTATCGACAATGGCCGCATCCGCTTTATCGGTTAAAAGCTCGCGGATAAACGACTGATCAATCTTTAGTTCATCCAAGGGCAGTCGTTTAAGATAGCTTAACGACGAGTAGCCAGTACCAAAGTCATCAATCGCAAAGCGAACCCCTTGCGCGCGCAATTTGAGCATTGTATTGCGCACGCGTGTTGGATCATGCATTAACAGGCTCTCGGTGACTTCCAACACCAGCCGCCCCGGTGGCGCTTGGGTCTGAGCAAGAAGACCTTCCAAATTGCGTACAAATTCAGGCTGCTGAAACTGTGCCGAACTCACGTTAACGGAAATCGTCAGCGCAGCATAAGGGGCCTGGCTGGCCCATTTGGCAAGCTGCTCGCAGACAGAATGAAGCACCCAATAACCAATGGGTATAATTAGCCCATTATCTTCTGCTAGAGGAATAAAGGTCGAGGGCGGCACCCAGCCACGCTGAGGGTGATACCAGCGTAAAAGCGCCTCCACACCGGTGGTAATGCCTTGATGGTTCACCTGAGTTTGATAGTGCAACGTCAGCTCATGACGTGCCAGCGCATGGTGTAAATCAGCTTCAAGGCTGGCCCGCTCGATCAAGCGTGTTTGCATACTACGATTAAAAAAGCGCAGCGTATTCCCACCCGCTGCTTTCGCCTGCTGAAGTGCCAAATCGGCCTGTTGGAGCACGCTGTTCATACTATGGTCAACGCCATCGAATAGTGTAATACCAATACTGGCGCTGACGGGCAGCGAACGACCCGCTCGCAGTCTGGTGATAGCGTCCAACAACTGCTTGGCTGTACGTTCAGCGCTTAGCGCAGCATCCGCCTGGTGCTCGCCCTGCTTTGCCAGTAGCGCAACAAACTCATCCCCACTAAAGCGGGCCAACACAGCCCCTTCCGGTAACAACAGCCGCACCTGATTGGCCACATCAATTAACAATTGGTCACCACTTTCATGGCCCTGAATATCGTTAACGAGATGAAAGTTATCCAGATCAATGGTCAGCAGTGCGCTGTAGAGATGGGACGTATTCTCCTGCTCAATTTTCCCACTTAACGACTCCATCAATAAGCGTCGATTAGGCAGGCCTGTCAGCGCATCGTAAAACGCCAGATGATTGGTACGCGATTGCAACTCAAGGTAATCGGTTAGTTCAGTGGAAATCCCGCACAGGCTCGCGGGCTCGCCTAGGGAGAGGGACAACGGCATTTTAATAGTAACAAACGTGCGAACCTTATCGTTGTGTTGTAGTACGTTCCCCTCTTCGAGCGTTATTTTTTTGCCTGATTCCATCACACTGCGGTCAATCTGAGCTATTTCATTCGCGGTTGTGCTATCAAAAAATGCTTCATCACTTTTACCCAGAATGTGCTCTTTCGGCAGCCCAAAGAGCTCAACCACCCGCTGGTTGACAAACTGGTAATGTAACGAGGGTGTTTTGATATAGATGCAGGCGTCCACGTTATTAAGAATAGTGGCCAGCATGGCCTCATTGGCGTCGAGCTGTGCCCTATTTAGCGTGACACGCCGTTTAAGCCACCATGCACTGCCTAGTGCCACAGCCAGTAGCGCCGTTAACAGACCAAGCCCGCCCCATAACCAGGCAGAGATCGTATCGGGTGGCGTTTCGGCACGCCAGGAACGCAGTATCCTAAAATACGCTGAACGTGGATTTTGCTTCCAACCAAGCAACACATCGTCGATACGGTTCAGTATGGTTGCCGACAAAGTAGGCGACCCGGCATAGAACAGCCGGATAGGTTGAAAGATGATGGGCGTTTCATATAGCCCATAGTCCTGCGCGCGCCAGTCTCCGAAGATGTGGTCGGTAACCGCCAGGTCCGCATCCCCCATGGCCACTGCTTGAAAAGCATCCGCATAGCTATCAACGGGCAGCCAGATGACCGCAACACCGAAGCGTTCTGTCACGGCGCTCAGGTAGTTCTGTTGAATAGAGCCATCTACAATGGCGACGCGTTTTTGTTCAAGGTCAAGAATCGCCTCGACCCGCTCGTTTTCGCGCTGATAAATCTGCGACCAGCTTTGGATAATCGGTTCACGATGAAACGCGATACGCTCACCACGCTCTTCACCCCAGGCAGTCCCGGGCAATATATCGATATCCCCCTGTTCAAGCAGGGTAAGACAGTGGTGGAATTCGCAGGCAATACTCTCAAGCTGCCAATCCTCTTCTTGTGCAATCGCTGCAAGCAGCTCACCCAAAATACCGCGCAAATGCCCCTGGTCATCCACGAATATTTTTGGTGGATTGTTATAAACGCCCACCAATAAGGTGTCGCTGGCCATGCTTGAAAAAGCCAAACTCCAGAGGCCCAGCAACGCAGCGGCCTTAATAGCGCCTCTACGTGTACGAGCAAGCAGTCGTCCTGGCATCAACCACAGCGGGTGAGTAACGTATCCAGCCTTATCCTGCATCGTCCTGTTACTCGCCTGGCATAGTGAGCGGGCCTGCGCGCTCGACCACACGCTGCCAGGCAGGGTCAGCATCAATACGCGCTACAAACCGCATAATGGCGGGATACGTTGTCAGCGTTTGGGTGGCAGCTATGGCCTGAAGAGGAAAGCTCATTTGAATATCAGCCCCGCTTGGCCACTCACCTGCAAAGTTCTCTTTACGCGCTAAATGATCTTCGATAAAGCCCAGATGCTGTTTAAGCTGAGGCGCTAGAAATTGCTGACTAACCTTATCGCCAATGCCTTTAGCGAGCGGTTTAATTAACCAGGGAGACTGTGCGGGTATCTTTTTAAACACCAGTTGCATCACCAGCAGTGGCATTAAAGAGCCTTCGGCATAATGTAGCCAATAGCGGTAATCAACCCAGTCGGCGATATTATCGGCAGAGGGTTGCAAGCGCTCTTTGCCGTAGGTATGTAGTAAGTAATCAATGATTGCCCCTGACTCTGCAATCACTAATTCACCATCCATAATGACTGGCGACTTACCTAAAGGATGAATGTTTTTTAGTGCTGCAGGGGCCTGCGGAGTTTTACGATCACGCTGATATACATGGATGTCATAGTCCAACGCAAGCACTTCGAGAAGCCATAAAATTCGGTATGAGCGCGACTTTTCCAAATGATGGACGTGAATCATACAGTACTCCATGAAGGCGATGTAACACGCAGACGCTAGGCCTGCAGCAGTTGTCCTTTTACTGCAAGCTTAGTTAGCGTAGCAGCGTTGCCCCTCATGGAGTACATATATCCGGGGAAAAAAAGTCTTATGTTCGAGTAATGCGCCGCACATGCATCCACTTATCCATTGGTGACCACTTCCCTTGCAGCCAGGGCGACAGTAGCCGTGTGGAGAGTGGAATAAACACAAATACCATCACTGGCGTTAGTATCAGAGTGCTTACTAACACGCGCGGGATCAGCGCCCAATCGGCCAACATACCGCCAAATACCCACTGAAAGAGTAACGAGATAGGAAAAAAGGCCAACCAAACGGCCACGGCCTGCTTCCAGCGAGGCGGCACACTGCCTGAGCCGGTTTGAAACCAGGCATCCAACCCCGTGGCACGGTGCTCATGAGGCGCATCATAAAGCCCCTTGCCGCGCACAAGCCAGGCATGCCGTGAAGCCGAGTGCTCCCATGCATGGAGCGTTTCACTGCTGCTAAAGCGGAAGATAATCTGATATTCATCGTGATGCTCAGGTGGCGCAAGCACTCCTGAGCCCAGATAACCTGGAAAATCAGCCGCTAGCTCGCGACCTTCGTTCAACCACCGATTAAAATCATGGTAACGGCCACTGGCAATGCGCCGAGCTACCATCAATGTGACAGGTGAGGCAGACATGGTATATCTCCTGATATAACCACAACCAATGCTGGGTAAGCAGGTTGTAAACGACCCGGTGGATAAGCCTGATCGCGTTAACGGCATAAGCGAGGGATACCGCTTATGAGATGACGTAATTATATAGACAATAGCAATGCCATGTGGGTTATTTAACAGGTGATGAGGCGGCTGTCCCCACGCGACCTGATGGAAAGAAGTACGCCGTTGCGAGAGAAGTGCCTATCGATTACGGCCCCATCCTGGGTGACTCACAGGCCACTATCAAGAAAATGCAGACGGTGATTGCTACCCCGAAGCCGCAGCGCTTATGGAAGTTATGTAAGCGACTGCCAATCGGCTCGTAACGGCCATCGCAAAAGCCAAGCATTAGGGCTACTTTTTCGGCCCGGAGAGAACTCATTAAAAAGCGACCTTACGTCCCATAAGGTGGGATGTAATCGTAAGTAGGTGCGTTAAAGGTGCAGGCCAGGTATCAAGGAGCAAGTGCAGCGGCGCCTAAAAAGCGCTGCTGCCAGTAGTCGACATCCAAGGGAACGCTGACCACGGCGCGACCACTTCCCGGTGCATGGATCATCTGCTGGTTACCGCGATAGATGCCTACATGCGTGGCCTTGCTACGCTCTCCAAAGAAGAGCAGATCGCCAGGTTTGGGGGTATTGGCTGAAGGTAGCGCACGGAACTGTGCGTCTGCGGTGCGCGGTACGCGCATACCGGCCGCGCGATACGCCATTTCAACAAGCCCCGAGCAGTCGAGGCCGTCGGGCGTATTGCCGCCAAAGCGGTAAGGCGTGCCAATGGCCTGCTGAGCATGGGCCAGGATCAGCACGCGCTCCATGGAGAGCCCTTCGCGGGATTCGGCGGGCGATGAAGGGGGTGCGATAGCGACATCACGGCTGGCACAGCCCGAAAGCCACATTAACATCATCAAAGCGAACGTAAACCTTCCCAGCGTGATGGGCATTAGCAGCTCTCCTTGTGGCAATGCCCTTATCATGGCGCAAACGGGAGGGCAGCGCCAAGTTCAACTAACGGCCAATCCACTCAATAAAGCTGGTTTCGCCTAACGCATGGCGTTCGTGGCGTACACGACTCATCGCAGCGTAAGGCAAATCCATCGCCAATACACGCCCTAACGGTTGCCCCAGCACCTGGCGCAGCAGGCCATTGCAAACAAACAGATGCGCCACTACCAATACATGCTTACCAGGCGGGTTTGCCAGCACGTTTTGCCATACTTCAGCAAGCCGTGAATCAAAAACATCCATCGCCTCGCCCTGCGGTGGTGATACGGCCTCAGGGCTGTTCCAGAAAGCGCTCATCGGCGCGGAGCCCTCCTCGCTAAACACCTCAGCGTGGGTTTTGCCCTCCCAGCGTCCCAGGTGCAATTCGGCGAGATCGTCTTCAATCTGTACTGGCAACTCAAACTCTTCACCTAACCACAGCGCAAACTCACGACAGCGCATAAGCGGCGAGGTAAGCACCGCATCATAAGGCGGCCTGCCGTCAACGGTATGGCGCATGATGGCATCCGTTACCTGCTGCCAGCCAGTTTCACTCAGCGGGTGGTCAGTGGAACCGCGCAGCATACGCCCGCCAACGGGTTCGCCATGGCGCAGCAAATCAATAGTGGTGACATCAGCATCAGGAAAGCGCATTCAGAACTCCTCGCTTGGCGATTTATCAATCCGTGGGTTAAATAATCGCGTGGCGGACACGGGCGGATATCCATTCCGAGACCAATACCGTGGCGAAGATCATGACAAAAATAACGCTGACCTGATTCCAGGCGAGCATATTGATAGAGGCATTCAACTGAAGCCCGATCCCCCCAGCGCCCACCAGGCCAAGCACGGTGGATTCACGAATATTGATATCCCACCGGTAAACACTGATACCCGCAAACGCTGGCATGACCTGAGGCAGAACGCCGTAGTTCATGACCTGTAAACGGCTGGCACCGGTTGCGCTAATGGCCTCGACAGGCGTCGGGTGAATTTCCTCAATGGCCTCATAAAGAAGCTTGCCCACAAATCCAATCGAGCGCAGCGCAATGGCGATGATGCCCGCCAAGACGCCTGGACCCAAGATCGTTACCAACAGCATGGCCCAAATCAGCGAATTGATAGAGCGTGACGACACGATCACCATCAACGCCAGGCTTCGCACTAGTGGATGCGGCGTGGTGTTACGCGCGGCGAGAAACGCCACAGGAAACGCCATAACAATCCCCAAGGCGGTGCCCAGCGTGGCAATGTTCAGCGTATCCCACATGGGTTTCCACAGCACATTGGCGTATTCCCATTTAGGGGGCATCATCCGGCTTAAAAGATCACTGCCCTGGCGTCCAGCATCCTCAACAAACACCCACATGGTGTTGTCGGAAATCACCTTCCAGCAGAACAAGAACAGGCTAATCCCTACTAGCCACGCACTAAATTGCAGCCACTGGGCACGCGTGGTACGTAGCCGCCATACCGGGACCCCTTGCCGGGAGGTTGAAACAGGCATATAGATTCTCCGGAGATTACTGCGTCCAACGGCGGACGTGGCTTGAGCTGTATTCACACAGCAGCACAATCGCGATGATGATCAACAAAATGGCGGCTGACGTGTCGTACTCATAGCGGCTAAGCGAGGTATTCAGCGTGGCGCCTATTCCGCCTGCACCAACAATGCCGATCACTGACGATTCGCGGAAGTTGATATCCAAACGGTACATGGAAAGGCCAAT
The DNA here is from genome assembly GCF_052446175.1 of Halomonas sp. AOP43-D1-4. Taxonomy (NCBI): domain Bacteria; kingdom Pseudomonadati; phylum Pseudomonadota; class Gammaproteobacteria; order Oceanospirillales; family Halomonadaceae; genus Halomonas; species Halomonas sp. AOP43-D1-4. The sequence goes on along the minus strand of NZ_JBQSVY010000005.1, from coordinate 157,776 downwards.
TAAGCGCGGCATGACCTGGGGTTGAATAGCGTGATTCATGGTTTGCCACCAGCTGGCGCCGGTCGCTCTCACCGCTTCTACCTGGCGCCAGTCGAGGTCTTCAACATCTTCGGCCAACAGCTTGGCCATAAAGCCGATAGTCGCAAACGCCAGCGTAATCATCCCCGCCAGCGGGCCAAAGCCAAACATCACCACAAACAGGATCGCAATAATGATCTCTTGAAAGGTACGTGAGACAGCAATGATGCTACGGCACACGAAATAAATCGGCAGCGGCGCAATGTTGCGTGCAGCGCCTAACCCCACCGGGATCGCGAGCGCTACCCCAATGACCGTGGAGGTAAGCGTCATGGTCAAACTCTCGACCAGCCCATTGATAATATCGTTACCACGGCTGAAAAAATCAGGCTGCGCAAACGCGCTAATGAAACGCAGGCCTCGGCTGGTGCCTTCCGCCACACGTGCCCAATTCACCTCAACAGAGGCCAGCGCCAACACCAGGTAAGCCACCACCCCCAAGGCAATAGCCCAACGCAACCACTGGCTATGCACAAGAGGTAACCGACGCCAATGCCCCTGGCGGGCCGCGTGTTGGCGGGCTTCAAAATACGCAGAGCGCTGCTCACTCATGGCGCTACCCCAGCCATCTCAACTGCGATAGAGCGACGCTCACAGGAAACGGCTTCACTGTCAGGCTCATCGGCAGGTTCAGGAGAGGTATCCCAATCCTCTTCGCCATAAATGGTGGTGAGAATCTCGCTGGTTAGCTCGTCAGGGCGGCCATCAAACACGATCTGGCCAGCCCGCAGGCCCACAATACGGTCCGCAAACTGCTGGGCGAGCGCCACGTCATGAATATTGATAATCGTCGCCAACTCGCGCTCAGCACACAGTTCACGAATCAGGCGCATAATCTGGCGTGAGGTTTTGGGGTCCAGGCTGGCGGTTGGCTCATCTACCAGTAACAGCTTGGGGCTTTGTAACAATGCCCGGGCAATCCCCACTCGCTGACGTTGGCCACCGGACAACGCATCGGCGCGCTTATCAATAGCGTGAGGCAGGCCTACCCGCTCAAGCAGACGAAACGCTTCAGCGACGGCATCCTGCGGATAGCGACGCAAAAAGCTACGCCAGAAGCCCACGTAGCCAAGCCGTCCGGAAAGCACGTTTTCCATCACGGTCAGGCGGTCAACCAACGCATACTCCTGAAAAATCATGCCCATTGAGCGGCGTGCCTTACGCAGGCCGCTGCCCGAAAGCCTGGTAAGCTCTGTTCCTTCCAGGCAAATGCTGCCCGCCGTCGGCTCTACCAAGCGATTTACACAGCGAATCAGGGTACTTTTACCCGCACCAGAGGGGCCGATAAGCGCCATCACCTGGCCTTTAGGCAGGGTTAGTTCGATATCGGTAAGCGCACGGTCCCCGGTTGGATAGCGTTTGGTAACGCCGCTGAGTGTTAACATCGCTCTACCTCATCTACATAATGTAACGGCCAGAAGGGATTAACCTTCTGGCCGAGTAACTGCAAAATTAAGGGCTTACTTAGTCACATTCGTACGTCACACCGTTGGCATCGGCGATCGTGCGGATAACGGACCAGTGCTCTTCATAGGTAATCGGCATAAATTGCGCTTCACCCGAGTTGGCAAACTCAGCCTGTAGCGCAGAACCTTCCCAGTCGTAGCTGAAGAACGCGTCTTGAATCTGCTCGGCCAGTTCAGGCTTCAAGTTATGCGCCAAACCGTACGCTGTGGTGGGGAAGGTTTCTGAGGTGTAGATAATGTCGTAATCGCCTTCATTCACTACGCCCCGGGCAATCATGCGCGTGCCAACGGAGTTAGCAATGGCCGCTGCGTCGTAGTCTTGATTCACAACGCCCAGAATGGAGTTATCGTGGGAACCCGAGAACGCTGTCTCGAAGGCTTCCCCTGCTTCCATGCCATATTCAGAACGCAGCAGCGCAGAAGGTGCCCGGAAGCCTGAGTTAGAGGTCTCAGAAGTAAACGCCAATTGGCGGCCTTCGAGGTCTTCAACCGACTCAATACCGCTACCTGGGTAGGTGATGATTTCCATTTCATAGCCATAGCTGCCGTCGTCTGCTGCCATAATGGCAAACGGACGGAAGCCACCGCAGTTCACGGCAACCGGAACACCACCGGTGTTAAAGCCCGCTACATGCAGGCGGCCAGCGCGCAGCGCTTCTTGCTGTGCCGCGTTGGACTGCACCGGGAAGAACTGAACGTCTTTGCCTGTGGCTTCACTCAGATGGTCCAAAAAACCGGCCCAAACATCCGCGTAAACAGCCGGGTCTTCAACCGGTGTATAAGCAAATACCAACGTATCGGGGTCGACCCACTGCGACTCGTCCGTGGGTGCATCCGCTACCATATCGCCGTCGTTATCAACATAGCGCGCAGAGAGGTCTGCCGATGCATTAACGGCAACCAGAGCAAAGGCACTGACAACAGCAGCGCTGATCAAAGTACGGGGAAGAGTCACAGCATGCATACGTCACCTAGAATGTTGTTCAAAGATAGCGCCATCCTGCCGACGCTAGATGACAACACCGCGACACTTAAGTGACCACTTAATGACGGTTTCAAAACACTTAATGCAGCTCTACCAATAGCCTGCCTGCATGGCCACATCAAACAAGTGCAGCGGCGATGTCTTAGGCCCACGTATCAGTGCTTCATAGCCGTAAATAGAGTGCTGGCTGGCATCCACGATGGGTTGAAACAACACGTGCAGACCTTCTGATTCAATAACACGGTTAAGCCATTGAGCTTCCTGGGTGGTCAACGGCTGAATGCCTCTTGTATTAGAGACGGTGTTAGAGGCGGTTCGCAAAGGCTTTTTACGAGGACTGTCTAGTTAGCAAGCGTGCGGCTTTTTTTATGACACTGACGCAACAGTTAGCGCGCTAAAATAGCTTACGTGTGAAGGGTGGTGGGCGGACAAGCGTCAGGGAATAGCCTCTAAAGGGGACGTGCTTGAGGTCATGGCGCCAAGCGTGAACGCAAGCGTCGATGCTGCAATCAAGCTTGCCGCATGTGCCTCGGAGCGTGCCAGCCTTGCATCCAGAAGGCCGGACTCCGCCGCAGTAGCCTCAGTGATAGTGCCTACCCCGTTGCGATAAGCATCAAAGGCCGCGTCGTAAGTCACCGCTGCCGCTTCGGTCAACGCATCAGCGGCGTCAAAAGCTGCCAGTGAGGAGCGCAGTGCATCAGCAGCAACGACCATCTCGCGCATCGCCGTGTTGCGAATTTTCTCGAATGCCGCTTCGGCTGAAGCCGTGACAGAGACTGCCTGCTGGCGTTTGGCGGCAAGAAGGCCGCCATCATAGATAGGCATTGTCACCCCCAGGAACACCCCGGTGCCTGTGGTCTGGTTGCCAATACTGGGCAAATGACCAATGCTCAGATTTTTCTTGTTGGTTCCCGTGGCGGCGGCAACAAATACCCGGGGCATGAAGTCGGCATCGGCGGCACGCTCTGTCGCTTTGGCAGCTTGCAGCTCAGCATAGCTGGCCAGCACATCCGGCCGCTTGCTGAGTGCCGCCTCAATCGCAGAATCCACCGATGCCAACTCGTCAATACCCGGTAGCGGGCGATTCGACGCGCCGGCCACCTCGATCTGGGTCGTCGGCGAAGCGCCGAGAGCACTCAGCAACTCCTGATACTGATCGCGCAGCATACTCTGTGTCTGCACCATCCGCAGGTTAGATTGGGCGACAAGCTGACGGGCTTGAGCAACAGCGATACTGGTGCCGGTGCCATTGGCGTAGCGGGACTCAGCCGCATCCTGCAGAAGGCGGTTGTTGACCAGCACCTCCTCAGCAATTGCCAGCCTGTCCTTGGCAGCACCGTACTGGTAATAGCTACGCGTCACGTTGTAGATCACCGCCTGGTGGGCACCATTGAAGTTGACGTTGGCCGCATAGGCATTGTGTCGGGCGGCATCGCTGAGCGCCTCGCGCCGACCAAAATCAAACACTAGCCACTGCAAAGCAAGGTTCGGCGCCACACCGCTGACGGTGGTATCGACATGGTGAGTGTCACCATCCAGCAATCCGCGATAAGGAATGCTGGTCTGCTGCCTGCCCGCAAACACATTGGCGGTCAGGATCGGCAGAAACGTGGCTTCAACCATTCCAGAGGCCAGCGCCAGCTGGCGCGCCTGCTCCCAGGCAATTCGGGTTGACGGGTTATGGCGTTGCGCAAAGTTTATCAGTTCGGGTAACTGATACACCTTGTCCGACTGTAGATCCTGTGACACCGGGTCTGGCAGCAAGCCGATATCAGCTGAACCTGACACGGAAAAATCGCCAGGTAGCACGGACTGACCTTGAGGCACCCAGGGTGTGCTGGGGGAGGCGGAAGTATTCTTCAGCGCATCCGTTGCACAGCCCTGCAGGCCCCCTATAGTGCCAAGAACAACGCCCAGAGCAATACAGGTTCTGAGCTTGGCTAATCTAAACACGCTAGCTTTTCTCAACATGCACAATCCGCTCTATCCGAGTGAGTTGCCGTTCTATATCACTATACGCGCCGTCGTCGAGGGGAGAGCCCTCGTAAGTCGAAGACGCCCTGTTACGTCGGTTTTCAAGCTCAGTGACCAGCTGTGACTTGAGTCGCTGCAGGCGCTCTTTGATAGTGCCGTCATCCTGTTCTGCCATGTAAAGCTGGCCGGTGAGGTCATTGAGTTCTTCAACAATTCTCTCCACGCGCTTCAGCTCATCAGCACTGGCACGCAGACGCGACGGCTCGAAAGGCACCATATCGAGCAGCTCTTCGGCCTGGCCCAGTGCAAAATATGCAGTAGATGCCGCTTGGGTGCGCAACTGTTGATCCTGCCTGGAAAGCGTACTGAGATCGCTCAAGGCATCCAACGCATCGTTGAGCTGCCGTGCCACTTGATTGATGACGCTACGCGGCCAGAACTGGGTAAAAATCACATAGATGACAAAAATACCCAGCAGGATGCCGTAGATACGGTTGCTGGCCTGGGAGATATCAAAGCTGGGGCCAAACCCGTTGAGGGTGGTCAGCAAGAAAGCCAAGGCGATCTGCACACCGGCATAATAGATCCGCTCAGTACCTGATGACACCCAGGCACCGATCAGCACGCCAAAGAACACCAGCCCCATCAGGCCACCGACGGAGCTTAGGTGCGGCATGATAAAGGCTAACGAAAAGATCCCCATCGCTGCGCCAATCAGACAACCGACGATCCGCAACGTCAGCTTGCGCAGTGTTTCCCCCGTAGTGCCGAGCGCGGCCACATAACAGGTGATCATCGCCGTATGAATGCCATCCCACTGCATGCCGGTGTAAATCAAATAGCAAAGCACCGCCGCGGCGGATGTCTTTAGCGCATAGCGCTGATGTATCGGGTTAGAAAACGCATCGGCAGCCAGCAAAGGTATTTTTCTCGGACGCGGTGGCTGTGCCGCGCCTCCATCCGGCTGGGACAAACCCTGTAAGGCGACATAAAGCGGCTGTAAGCCGGCTTCTGTCGCCTCCGGCGCCGCCTGTAGCACCGGGCACGCATCATTGGCGATAGCATCCGCCGCTTGGCGTAACTCAACCGCCAAGTCACTCCTTGCTGCACGACTCAGGCTTTCAGGCAGGGCCTCAGCGATAATCAGGATGCGATAACTTGTCTCAGTGGCTCCGCTGAGCCAGCGAGAGCGTGCCGTCGATATCAGGTGCAGTAGCTTAACGAGCTGCATTTGCTGCAACGAGCCATCATTACCTTCGCTCACCATGATGTTAAAAGCCGTTGATGCTTGCTGTGTCTCGATGCGGTCTGCCGCACAGCGCAGTCTTTCGACAATCCGGTTACGCACCAGTGTTTGCGAAGGAGTGCCGAACAGCAGGTTAAAAAGGATCATCAAAAACATCGGCATGCAGGCCATTTTCCATGCCATCAGCAAGCCTTTGTCAGCGACCTCACCAACCGGCACCATGGTTACCAGCGTCATGATAAAGGCGATCACCAAGCCAACAATGGCCGCCTGCTCGCCCAGCGGAGTCGCTGAACTGAGGAACAGAAAGATATACGAGGCAAAAAACATGACTGCCAGCCGCATGGCAGGGCTGTCGATGCTAACGTTGATGATCGGAATCATCAGCACCACCACGGTAGACGCCATCAAAATGACGCCCAAAGCCATAATGCAGTTCTTGACGGCATCCTGCTTGGACAGAAAAATGATCAGATAGCAGCTAATCGCGGCCTCAGGTATTTTCAGCAGCATGGCCGTTGCAGACACCAGAGCACACAGTAGCGCCACGCGCCAGGTCAGGCCCATCCTTCCGGGAAAGGGCTGGATATCCGCCCACGCCTGGCGGGCGATTTTCCCCCACGGAGATTCAGCAGCCATCGTGGTGGTGAACCGTTGCCACCGCCGATGCGCCGACACGCATCAATTCTGCTGGCGGGTCATCCAGCCGAATGCGGACGGGAAAGCGCTGCTGAACTCTCACCCAATCAAGAGATTTCGGCACAATCGGCAGCGATAACGGCAGGTCGATCAGGTCCTTCGAGGCCACGCCCCAACCTATCCCCACCACCGTGCCTTTAATGGCACGGTCGCGGTTAGCCAGCGCATATACCGTGGCGCAGTCACCGACAGCGATATTGCCCAGCATGGTTTCGGTGAAGTTGGCCGAAGCATACCAGGTGTCCGTCTTGACCAGATTGAACTGGGACTGGGCAGGCAGCGCGTAGTCACCCACAGAAACGGTCACTCCGACAACCCGACCGTCGGCAGGCGCATAGACCCGAGTGCCGTCCAGCTCATGCTGGGCAATGTCCTGAGCGGCCCGGCGCGCTTCAATCAACGCCAGGGTTGCTTCATCATTACCCACCAGCGCCTCAGCGGCCTGACGCTGCTGAATCGCTTCCTGCAAGCTGATTTCGGCATTGCGTTTAACAGTGCGCGCGTCGTGGATCTGCTGCTGAGAAACATACCCCTTGGACTCCATCGGCAGCAGGCGGTCAAGGGTCTGGTTCGCCAGCGCCAGGTTTGCCGTGGCTCGATTGACTTGGGCCTCGGCAATTTCTGCATTGGCCTGCTCCGCGCGGATAGTGCGAGACTGATCACCACTGGCCGCCGTTGCCATGGCCAGGTCGGCCTGTGTCTGTTTCAGGGCCAGCCGATAGGCAGTGTCATCAATTTCCAGCAACAGATCGCCCTTGCGGACAAAGTCATTTTCCTCAACATGCAAGGCCACGATGCGGCCCGCGACCGACGGAGCAATGTGGACAATATCGGCCCTCAGAGTGGCATCATCTGACAGCGGATTGGCGCGCGCATTCTCGTAGCTGTGGTAAGCCAGAACAGCAGCGCCCGCAATGATGGCAATGGCGATCACGGCTCCGACAATGGATGCTACCCGCTTGGAAGCATGACCTTTCATGATTCAGCGTCCAAAAAAAAGATGAGAAGATAACAGCGTCATGGCCAGCGTCAGAGACAGATATACCAAGACACGCCACGGAATGATGTCATCAAGCTTCGTCACCACGAAAATGACACGGATAAAAATCGTTGCCACCACACCGATAAACAGCGAGATTAGCCAGTAAGGAAAGAAGCTACCAAACATGCCGACAGCCGGAGCGGCTGCCAAGGCCGGAGTGGCTGCCATCAACAAAAGGATCGCCAGAAAGGTTCTTTTCAGCAGCCGTTCTTTCCTGGCAGCGCCTGCTCTCAGCACCAGAGCCTCCTATTCATTGCAGTCTGCCCCTATCAAATCTGCCCCTATCAAAATAGTGCCCAACAGGGCCTTTTACTTTTGTTCGATCTTGATGAGGCGATGCACCTGGTGCATGCCGTCCCCTAAGCATGCTTACTATGGCATGCGCGGTTCGCGGCTGTCTATGCCGCCGCCCGCGCTACACGCTATTCCAGCGAACAGCCCTGTTGTTTGCCATGCACTGACGTCAGATACATGTCATCAGATAAAGGGAAGGTCAGCGGGCGGGGGGAAGACAACGTCACTGCCGTTGGCGTCCAACTGGCGAATATCCACCGGGCGGCCCTCGATATCCAGCGTTACAAGGCCAATACCGCTGGCGTTCCAAAGCCGCTCGCCCGCGCTTGCCCCGCTGGGGTCACGCGGGTGGATACTCAGCTTGCGACGTTTGGTAAACCAGTTAAGCGGCGACCAGGGCGCGTAGAGCCATCGGTTAAGCCGGTCAAAGGTATTTAGCAGCTGCACAGGGAAAGTGTTCTTGATGCCGCTGGAGGTCACCTGCCATAAATGTGGCGCACGCTTTTGGCGACGCACAATAATGTCGTAAGCAAATGAGTAGTGCACATCGCCAGAGAGAATCACGTAATTGCCCGGCGTTTTGGAATGACGCCAGATTTGCAGCAATGTATTGGCGGCGCCACGGTGGGCCATCCAGTTCTCGGCATCCACCACCAGCGGCTTGCCCGCCCAGGTGAACATCTTCTGAACGCCTTCAATCAGCTTTACCCCAAACATGGGGGCTGGCGAGACGATGACAGCGCTTTTGCAACCCAATAGCGCCTGCTGCATTTCCATCAGCGCTTCCCAATCCATTAATCCGGATGGCTGTTGGGGGCTACGCTCGCTACGCCAGCGGCGGGTGCGGGTATCCAAAACAATCAGCGCAGGCGTACCGGGCACCTGAAACTCCCACCCTTGAAAACGCAGTAGCCGTTCGATCAATGCATCCTGCCTGGCGCACGAAAGCGGCAGCCCTGGCTCACGGAACAATTCGGCCGCCTGTTCGACCAGCGGGTTAAGCTTATCCGGTGCATTGCCCCACCCCTGGCAGAGCAAATAGGCCACCAGCGCATTGCCAATAATGCGCTTTGAGAACGGATGGCCATACGCACAGCGCTCCCAATCGGCGGTCAGGTTCCAGTCGTCGGTAACATCGTGGTCGTCAAAGATCATCAAGCTGGGCAAATGCGCCATTAACCGAGCGCACTGCGGTAACCCGGCCACAAAATCATCCAAAGCCGCCTGCTCCTCGCGATAACGTTGGGCTGCTTTATCGTTAAGGGCAGGCATCTCCGGGGCAATCATTTGCCAAGCAACCGGCGACCACACTAAACAGTACATGGCGAGCATTTCCGCCAGTGTCATTAGATGATTGGAGGCGTTCGCCGAGGTAAACACCGGCTTTTTAACGCCGCCGAAAAATCGCTCGCGCAGCGCCACGTTGCTGGTGACATCAGGCAGCAGCGACTCACGCTGGTAATAGCTATCAGGCGAGGCATAAAGCGCCTGGCTATCCTCCACCGTGGCGCCCTCCAGCCGCTCATCGACTAGCCCCAGGCGTTCAATAAGTGCATGCACCGCACGCAGCATGGGGCCTGCAACATCATCCACATACACCTGGTCGCCGGTCATTAACAACCATGCTGGCCACTCTTTCGGCGCTTGCTGCTTGTCCGTCAGCCAGCTGTCGGCGCGCACTAACCCATCGGCGCTCGCATGGTGAGGCTTACGGCACGAACCGTGCATCAACCGGTGATGGCGTGAGGCAATGACAAAGGCAGGATAAGCAGCGCCTTCATGGCACAGCCAAGGCGCCCACTCGGGCAGCGCCTGCCACTCCCCCGTCGCCGCTTGAAGTCGCAGGTCGTATTCGATGCGTTCATCAATGGGTAGCGCCTGCGGCAAGCGCAGGTCAATCAAGTGAATAAACGCGTGCCGACCGATAGGCAGGCACTGGTGATGATCATTTAAGTGGAAGCGCTGCTCATTGCTGCCGCCCGGGAAAAGCACCAGCGACATATCAAGCGGGCGCGTTGCCACTAACCACAACACCAGGCGTGTGGGGCTAATACGGCGCAATAGCGGGCCGACCAATACATCCGGCAACGCATCATCCATTGTCATTGCATTTGTTCTCCCTTAGCCATGCGCCACCACCGGCAGTTCAACAGTGACCTCAAGCCCCCCAGCCTCTGCGCGCTGAAGGCGCATTTGGCCATGATAGAGCGTGACCAGGTCCGCTACGATGGCAAGACCCAAGCCACTTTGGGAGCGCTGCTCATCCAGGCGCTTGCCGCGCTCAAGTGCCTCCTGGCTCTCTTGCTGCGTCATTCCAGGGCCATCATCACTGACGCTCAACCAAAGTGTCTGGTCGACAACCCACACTCTAAACGTCACTTCATGGCTTGCCCAGCGCAGCGCATTATCCAGCACATTGCCGATAAGCTCCTGAATATCCTGGGCATCCAAGTGCACACGCGGGTGATTTTCCCAGATTTGATGCAGGGTAAGCGAGCGACGCTGAGCCAGCCGACCCAGCCCGTTGAGCAGTGGCGATAGCGTATCGTGCAGCGAAATCGGCGCAAAGCGGCCACCGTCACCGGCGGCAGAGGCCCGTGCCAGGTGATGGCGAACGGCACTGTCCATTCGGGTTAACTCGGCTTCCCAGGCGGCGCGATGCGCGTCAGGCAACTGGTGGACCAGCAAGCGCATAACGCTTAAGGGGGTTTTCAGGGCATGGGCCAAATTACCTGCCGTGTGACGGCCACGCTCAATCAGGCGCTGGTCGCGGGCCAGTACGGCGTTCATGGAAGCCGCAAGCGTAGCAAGCTCGTTAGGCAGGTCCGTTGTCATTTCTGCTGCGCGCCCCTGCTCAACGTCTTTTAAGTTGGCCTGCATACGCCGCAGCGGCGCAAGCCCCCAGCGCACCTGTAGGCCCAACACGCCTAACAGCAATGCTCCAAGACTGACCAGGCCCAGCCAGAGCAAGCGCTGGAACTCGCGTATATCGGCCTTCAGCTCGTCATCGCGGGCCGCTACGCTAATATGCAAAGGGGCTTCTAAAGGGGCCAGGTAAATATCTCGCTCGACGGTACGCAGTGATTGCCCACGTGGGCCGGGCAACGAGCGCGCGCTCACCTCTTCGTTATCGATGACCGGCAGGCGTTGATCCCACAGCGAGCGCGAGGTGATCGTGTGCGTTTGTTGATCGGTAATTTGCCAGTACCAGCCCGAGAAGACCTGGTCAAAAAGTGGGTCCCCAAGAGCGCGGTCATAGCGCAACTGCTCACTTAGCGGGTCAACGGAAACGCCTGCAATAATCACGTTCAGCGTTGCTTCAAGGCGTTCATCAAACGACTCGGTCGCCGCGTTTCGGTAATGATGCGAGAGCAGCATTCCAGCGAGCGGCAAGGCCACTCCGATCATGACTAAAACGGCCAGCAGCAAGCGAAGGCTAATCGAGCGGCCTGCCCAGCGCGTTCGCCAAGTGGGCGTTACCTTGCTCATTCGCCGCCGGGCACTTCTGCCAAGAGCCGGTAACCCTGCCCACGCAGGGTGGCAAACCGCCAGGCCCCCAGCTTGCGACGTAGTCGGCTGATTTGCACATCAATTACGTTTGAGTCGGGCTCGTGGTCACGGTCGTAAACGTGTTCAGAAAGCTCACTTCGACTGACAACCCGAGGCGCGGCATGCATTAGGTAGCTAAGCAAGCGTGTCTCATGGGCAGTCAAACTTACCGGGCGGCCTGCCAAGGCAACGTGCTGGGTATGGGTATCGAGGCTAAGCTCGCCCACTTTGAGTACCGGATGAGCATGGCCGTGGGTACGCCGCACCAATGCCCGTAGCCGAAACAACACCTCACCCGGCTCGAAAGGCTTGGTAACGTAGTCATCGGCACCTGCGGTAAAGCCCGCCGCTTTATCGGCCCAGCGCTCTCGAGCGGTCAGAATCAGCACAGGCAGATCAATGCCGTCTTCACGCCAGGCGGCCAGCCAACGCGTGCCGTCGCCGTCGGGCAAACCTACATCGAGTATTACCGTATCGTAGGTTTCGGTACGCACCAGAAAGTCGGCCTCCTGGCCATTTTCGGCGTGCTCAACGACCCAGTCACCGTCACGCAGCGCTTGGCTCAGCTCGCGGGCAATCGCCTGATCATCCTCTACCAGCAAACACTTCATGGCGTCATACCTTGTGGGCGGCGCATCTCATTGATACGCACACCCTCTATTTTCATTAACTGACCATTGTGACCATCAAATTCAAACTCAACCACTTGACCTTGTGGGCCCAGCAGCTTGATTTCATACTCTACCAGACCCTGCTCGCGCTCTACCTCCACTTCCAGCACGTCTCCCAGATAGTTCGCTTCCAGCCAGTCTAAAATGGTTTCCAAGGGCACCACCTCCCCACGGCGCACTTCACTGTGCAGTGTTTCCCAGTGCTGGTCACCTACAGCGCTGCCTATCAATATGGCAGCCAGCAGCGCCCCGCCCATCCACTTGGCAGAAGAGTGGAAGCAGTAAAAGAGTCGGTGCTTGAATCGATGGCGGAGTGACTTCATTGAACTAGAATGCCAGAAGCAACATGAACGCTAGATGAATGGATTGTTCAGCTTGGGGAAATAACCGCAGTGCTATAAATCCTCTGTCGCATTCGCTGAGTGATCTGTATCAGACCACATTCATCGGGCAATGCCATTCATTAAGCAAAGAAGGAATTTGATATGAACGCCATGCAAAAAATGCTGTTGATCCCCGCCTCTGCTCTGCTTCTTACCGCCGCCGCAAGCAGCGCTCAAGCAGACGCGCTGTCCATGGATCGGGTTGACGAGGTGCTGGTACCTGCCGTCGATTATGGATTCACCCATTATGAAGAGATCAGCATTAAAAGCCGTGGACGCGCAGAAGTAGAAGGCTGGCTGGATGATGAGTGGTACGCCGACGTTGAATTTTCTCTGGGTAACGGCGAAACCCTGAAAGAAGAGCGTAAACGCTTAATTACCGGTGCGTGGGGAATGAGCGAAGAGGACGTACGCCAGGCGCTGGAAGTAGCACGAAAAGAGGGTATGAGCGAGTTTGAGGATATCGACATCGATAAGGGCGGCATTATTGATATCGAAGGCCGGGATGAGAATGGCCGCGAGCTGGAAATAAGCCTGCGTCAAGGCTCTTACGAGATTACTGAAATTGACCGTGATTAATAACTGCTAGCGGTAGCGCCCTATCGCTGGCTATGTGTTACTACACGGTGCGGGCCCTACAGGGTCCGCTTGTGTTTTTACCACTACCTAGCGACAGTTTTGGCAAGGGGAGAACATCGTGGAACTGATAACGTGGAAGCAAGAAGGCATCGCGCAGAGAAAATCGAAGAGATGACAGCGCCGGGGGTGGCCCAAATAGCGCATGATTTGGCGTGGCTGATAACAGCGCCCGATCTGGTCACGCTCCCGCCGCCCATGCCAAACGGTGGCCGCCCGACGTGTCAGGAGTTGGGCCTGGCCACAGGCACTGCTGACTGGCTACAGCAAATAACGCCGCTACTCGCAGGCGTTAACCGCCAACAGACAGGCCGCATGGGGCACTACCACGAGCGGCTGTGGCATCTCCTGCTGGATAACGCGCCTAATACGCGGCTACTCGCCAAAAATGTGCGCATCTTTAAAAAGCGCACGACGCTTGGCGAGCTGGATATGCTTTACCGCACCCGCGATAACCCGGCGCCCGTGCATCTGGAAGTGGCGATCAAGTTTTATTTGGGCCTGCCTGAAGGCCCCGGCCCGGCCGACAGCCCAAGCCGCTGGATCGGTCCTGGTGGGCTGGATAGCCTGGCGCTAAAATGCGCTCATTTATGCCAGCACCAACTGCCGCGCTCCATAACGCCCGGGGCACTGGCCACGCTTGCTCACTGGCTAACACCCCGCGACATCGCCACCTGCTCGTCCACGGTAGAAGAGCTTCTTACTCATCGTCTCGCCATGCCGGGCGTCTTGTTTTACCCGTGGCATGCGGCGCTGCCTTCCCCCCAGGGCGCTACGCCGAACCATCACCGCGGCATGTGGTGTTTTTTGCGTGACTGGCCTGCGCTGCGCGATAGCCTGGGTGCGTCGTTACGCATGGTCTGGTTACGAAAACCGCACTGGCTAGCACCGCCCAGAGCGGAAGATTTTCAACCAGTGGCCGCCGTAATGCCTGGCATTGAGCGACTCATCGAACAATACGGGCCCCAGCAAATAATGCTCTACCTGCCCCACCAGCAGCGCATTGAACGAGTATTCATAGTGCCCAACGACTGGCCCCGCCAAGTACCCATTGCCCCCAGAGCAAGGTAGCGCACGCATAAAAAAGCCGCTTACTGATCACAGTAAACGGCGTTTTGATGACGTTCTGTTTCAACCAATACCCGGACAAAATCAGGCGCTAGATCACGACCAGGTTATCGCGGTGAATCAGTTCATGGGCTTCTACGTAGCCCAAAATAGCCTCAATTTGGTGGCTCGGCTGACCTGCCAACAGGCGTGCTTCATCCACGCCGTAATTGACCAGCCCTTTGGCAACCGGCGTGCCCTGCTCATCAACACACACCACCATATCGCCCCGCTTGAACGTGCCTTTTACACCCCGCACTCCCACCGGCAACAGGCTGGAGCCTTTTTCGCGCAGGACTTTTACCGCCCCGGCATCCAGCATCAGCGTACCACGCACTTGAAGTTGCCCCGCCAGCCAGCGCTTACGCGCCGCCATCGGTGCCTGCTCCGGATGCAGTAGCGTTCCCAACGCTTCACCACTGATAAGCCGGGTAATGACGCCTGGCTGGCGACCACTGGCAATCACTGTAACGGCGCCTGAACGTGCGGCAAGTTTGGCGGCACGTACCTTGGTACTCATGCCACCCCGCCCCAGCGCCCCGCCGCTGCCCGCCACCGCTGCCAAGCGCGGGTCATCTGCACGCCCTTCGGCGATCATCTGGGCATTGGGGTTATGGCGTGGATCGGCATCGAACAGGCCTTCCTGGTCGGTAAGCAGCAGTAACGCGTCCGCTTCCAGCAGGTTGGCTACCAACGCGCCCAGCGTATCGTTATCGCCAAAACGTATTTCGTCGGTCACCACCGTATCGTTTTCGTTGATGACCGGCACCACGCGCATTTCCACCAGCGTGCGCAGGGCCGACAACGCATTGAGGTAGCGTTTGCGGTTGGAAAGGTCGTCATGAGTGAGCAGAATTTGCGCAGTGAGCATGTCGTGGCGAGCAAAATGTTGCTCATAGCACTGAGTAAGGCCGTTCTGGCCCACTGCCGCGGCGGCCTGCAGCTCATGCACCGCGCTCGGGCGTGCTTGCCAGCCTAACCGCACCATGCCTGCTGCCACGGCGCCCGAGGAGACCAGCACCACCTCAACACCCTGTTGATGAAGCTCGGCAATCTGGTCAACCCAGCCGCCAATAGCGGCTTCATCCAGGCCACGACCATCGTTGGTCAGCAGTGCGCTGCCGATTTTCACTACCACACGGCGCGCACGGCTTAACGCTTCGCGGCCCATCCCCTGCTCATGACTCTCCATCCGTTTCTACCTTATCAGGCACATTATTAACACTATTCAGCAACGCTATTCAGCGATGATATCCGACAACAATATTCAACGTCGGCCATTACTGACAGGCTGAGCATGCCTGCCGGTTTCGGCCGTTAGGGCGCGTACTCGATCTCAACGTCGTAATCATCATCATCGAAGTCATCGTCGTCGGCTTCTTCAGCAGGCCGCTTACGGCGACGCCCCAGACGCTCTTCGATACGGGCGACCGACTCATCTTCCATGCGGCGGCGCATTTCCTGCTCGCGGGCCAGCGCCTCTTCGTCTTCGTTCTCAAGGCGACGCTGCTCGGTCAGCCAGCGGTACGCGGCCTGAACCAGCTTGTCCGTGCCTTCATTGCTAATCGCCGAGATACGGAACACCGGGCCTTCCCAGCCAAGCGCGTCAATGATCGCCTGGGCGCGTTCTTCGCGCTCCTCTTCCGGCAGCAGATCAAACTTGTTCAACACCAGCCAGCGCGGGCGCTCGGAAAGCGCCGGAGAGAACTGGCCAAGCTCATGCACGATCGCTTGAGCGGTTTCCACCGGGTCAGACTCATCAAAGGGCGCCACGTCGACTACATGAAATAGCAGTCGCGTGCGGGTCAGGTGCTTAAGAAAGCGCAGCCCCAGGCCCGCACCGTCAGAGGCACCTTCGATCAACCCCGGCACGTCCGCCATCACAAAGTGCTCGTGCATACCCAGCTTCACAACACCCAGGTTAGGCACCAGCGTGGTAAACGGGTAGTTGGCTACTTTAGGTTTGGCCGCCGATACCGAGCGAATCAGGGTGGATTTGCCGGCATTGGGCATGCCCAACAGGCCAACATCCGCCATTACCTTCATTTCCAAACGCAAGTTGCGACGGTCGCCTTCGGTACCTGGCGTGGTGCGCCGCGGTGCACGGTTAGTGGATGACTTGAAGTGGATGTTACCCAAACCACGCCGACCACCTTCCGCGACCAGTACCACCTGGCCAATTTCGGTGACATCCGCGATGACTTCCAGCGTATCAACGTCCACAACGGTGGTGCCTACCGGCACCTTAACGTGCAGATCTTCACCGGCTTTACCGCTCATCTGGCGGCCCATGCCACCTTGGCCGTTTTCAGCCTTGTAAAAACGCTGAAACTTGAAGTCGACCAGCGTATTGAGCGCATCGTCACCGATCAGGTAAACGCACCCCCCGTGCCCACCGTCACCACCATCGGGGCCACCTTTGGGCACATATTTTTCGCGGCGAAAGCTCAGACAGCCATTGCCGCCATTTCCCGCCTCAACAATAATCGAGGCTTCATCGACGAACTGCATAGTTTCTCCCGGCCGCTTCCGCCGCCCTATATGCAACGCTCCTGCCTCCATTCATTGGGCAAGAGGGTTTAAACAGACAAAAAAGCCCCGCCATAGCGGGGCTTTTTTTCATTAACTACGTTCTACGCAACCAGAGTTGCTTATTCAGAAACGATGCTAACGAATTTGCGGTTTTTCGGGCCTTTGGTCTCAAACTTCACAAAGCCTTCGTTCAGTGCGAACAAAGTGTGATCACGACCTAGACCAACGCCAGTACCCGCGTGGAAACGCGTGCCGCGCTGACGAACGATGATGCTACCAGCGTTCGCTGCTTGGCCACCGAAAAGCTTAACACCGAGGCGTTTGGATTCGGAATCGCGACCGTTACGCGTGGAGCCGGCTGCCTTTTTATGTGCCATTGCAAAATTCTCCTTTCAGGGAATGAACCGCTTACGCGGAAATTCCGGTAATTTTGACTTCAGTGAACCACTGACGGTGGCCCTGACGCTTCATGCTGTGCTTACGGCGACGGAATTTAATGATCGTCACCTTGTCACCGCGGCCGTGGGAAACGATTTCAGCGGAAACCTTGGCGCCACTCAACAGCGGAGCACCAATGTTTACGTCGTCGCCGTCTGCAACCAGCAGCACTTCATCAAACTCAATCGTTTCGCCGGTAGCGACTTCGATTTTCTCGAGTTTAAGGGTCTGACCTTCTTGAACGCGGTACTGCTTGCCACCGCTTTTGATAATTGCGTACATGTCGCTCTCCGGACTTGTCGGTAATGCCGTTATGCGTTGCATAACCAGCGCTCATCGCCTGACGCTCTTATTGACCTGCTGCGAGTGGCGCCCCTTTTGGAGCCATCTGACAGGGAGCATGATGAGTGGGTCGCGGATTATAACGACAATCGCCTTCTACCACAAGACGACAGGCCGTTGTCAATTGATGATTATTGTCGCACGTCGAATGGATGCCCTGCACGCGCCTTGACGCTTTCCCGGTAGCCCCATAGCATGACCTCAATTCAGGGGCGTACCCCTCCACCTGCCGCGATGAACGGAACCCATGACCGCCAACGTCTCCCCAACCCCGACTGCCAGCCCTACGCCCTCACCGCTGCACGCCGTGGTGGCGGATGACTTTGAAGCCGTCAACCGGACGATTGTTGAGCAGCTCACTTCGAAAGTCCCGCTCGTCGAGACCATTAGCCAATACATTATTGAAAGCGGCGGCAAGCGTTTGCGGCCCATGCTGGTACTGCTGGCAGCCCGTTCACTGGGCTACCAGGGCGACAAGCACATTACCCTGGCCACGCTGATTGAGTTCATGCACACATCCACACTTCTGCACGACGATGTGGTGGATGAGTCTCACATGCGCCGCGGCAAGAAAACCGCCAACGACGCCTGGGGCAATGCGCCTTCGGTACTGGTCGGCGACTTTCTCTACTCGCGCTCGTTCCAGCTCATGGTCGATGTTGGGTCGATGCAGATCATGGCGATTCTCTCCAGCGCCACCTGCACCATCGCCGAAGGCGAAGTGCTACAGCTGACCAACATTGGCAACCCCAGCGTCTCTGAAGCGGACTACTTTGAAACCATTCAAGGTAAAACCGCCATGCTGTTTGAAGCTGCCAGCCACAGCGGTGCCGTACTTGCTGATGCCACACCTGAGCAAGCCCAGGCGCTACAGTTATATGGCCGTTACCTGGGCCTTGCCTTCCAGTTGATTGATGACCTGCTGGATTACCAGGGCGATGCCGACGCCATGGGTAAAAATGTCGGCGATGACCTGGCCGAAGGCAAGCCCACCCTGCCGCTGATTCACGCCATGGAGCAGGGCACGCCTGAGCAGGCCAAGCTGATTCGCCAGGTGATCCGCAAAGGCGGCCTTGAACAGTTGGATGACGTACTCGCCATTGTTCACGCCACGGGCGCGCTTGAGTACACCCGTAAACGCGCCAATGAAATGGCCGATAAGGCACTGGCGCAATTAGAGGCACTCTCGCCTAGCCCGTATCACGATAGCATGGCGCAACTCGCCCGCTTGGCCGTTGACAGGCAAGCATAAATTCGCACAACAGAGGCGCTGAGGCTTGATAAAAAGCGTCCCTTTGTGTAAGATACGTCCCGTTGTTGAGCACCGCTCACAACCTTCGGAATATAGCTCAGCTTGGTAGAGCGCTGCCTTCGGGAGGCAGAGGTCGTAGGTTCGAATCCTGCTATTCCGACCAAGAACACTATTAAAAACGGCCACTTAGCTTACACAGCAAGTGGCCGTTTTTTTAATCTACACTTCCGCTAGCCTATTCTTCGAGCAGGTCAGGCGCGACGCTGATAACCTCGCTTCTATAGTCATTCAGTGCATTTTCAATGATTTCAATCCAAGCGCTTTCCGTTGCGACTTGTCGCCGCTGAAGGGTATGAACAGAGACATTTTCTTGTGCTTCGCTAGACCGAAGCTCCAAGACAGTTGCGATGCGGGTATTCAAAGTGATGGCCCAGAACCCTGGGTTGAACCATGCCCAAAACTCATCGATGTAAACATCGATTATGGGAGTATCTGCGACGACGCCAGTTGAATGAGTGAGGACATTATAACCAGACTCACGCAAGGCGAGCGTCAAGCTGCTACGCACGACTTCATCAACGGTCTGTCCATTCTCTAACAGAACGTCCCCCAACGCTTTACCGTAACCGTTCCTTTTTCGCCCAACCGCTCTTGCCTTGGTCTCATCAGAAGCTTTGCTTACCCCTCCTTTTCCAAGCGAAGGAGTACTCGGCTCTCTTGGCGCCTCCTCAAAAACCCTGCGATCTATCACCTCGCCTATTATTACTTCTTGCCCTTCACTAATATATTGACTCGTATTTTCTTCTGGCAGTGTCAGCGCTATTTCGCTGCGGCTAGTAGCACACCCTGACAGCAACGCCAGACAAAAAACCGCCACTACCCCTGAATATATGTTAAGTCTCAATGCCTTATCCCCTTTGATTAGTTTTTATCTAATAAAGTTATTTACCAAGAGTTAAAGCTTCCCCCTTGGAGGAGGCTATGTCAACTTAGACAAAGTCAGCATTATTGCCTCAAGCCTTGAACGATCTGCCTATTGAGATCACCTCACCGTTTCGCATCATTTGAGCCACATTCCTTTTCCACACCCTATAATTAAGTTAAAGTAGCCGCCTTTTTTGAGCAGGCTGCTAGTGGTGTCCTTTTCTCTATATATCGAAGACTGGCGGGGCTGGCTTCCTGAAGAGGCAATGGCAACCGTTAAGCCAAATCGTCTTATTTCGGCCCAGCTGAGTAGCGAACTGCCTGCTATGCTGCGGCGACGGCTTGATGATACGGGGCGCGCCACTTGCGATATTCTGCGAGAACTCGACCCACAGGCTAACGCCCCCTTGGTGCATGCCTCACGGCATGGCGATACGACGCATACGCTCGCAATGCTGGAGAGTCTGCAGCGGGGCGACCCGATCTCCCCTACCCGCTTCTCAATGTCAGTGCATAACGCTATTCTGGGCGTTCACTCTATTGCGCAATCGCATCACCGTCCCTTGCAGGCGTTAGGCGCTTGTGGTGATGAGTTTGATGCGCTTCTTCACGAGTCGTATGGGTATTTGCAAGCGGGCTACCCTGCCGTAGTTGCCGCATTTTCAGAAAGCTGTCTTCCTGCGGCCTATCAGGGCGAAACACAGCACCCAGGCACAGCCTGTGTTATTGGCATGCGCTTAACTCTGCAACGAGGTCGCGCCATCACGGCATCTACATCAGCCCACAGCGCTTCTCCGACACCGGTCAATGTGCTGCAGTGGCTTAGTGGGGAGACCGCTTTCCTAAACGGTCGACAGCGCTGGCATCTGGAGCAGGAATGAGTATCAACCAACTGTATCGCGGCTTGGGTACGGCTATTTCCTTCACCGTCTTCGGGATCGGTGGCCTTTTCATTGGCTTGGTGATTGCGCCACTGTTGAATCTCTGCGTGCGTAATACTGAGCGGCGCCGCTACCTGGCGCGCCGCCTTATCCGCGTCTGCTTTCTCGGATTCATCAATTTGATGAAAGGCCTTGGCGTGCTTGATTACCGCGTTGACAACCCTGAGCGCCTCAAACGCCCTGGATTGCTTGTGATTGCCAATCACCCCTCGCTCATCGACGTTATTTTTTTAATCGCTTACACGTCTCATGCCAACTGCATTGTAAAGGGTCGGCTGACCCGCAATTTTATTACCCGCGGCCCTATTCGTGCTGCGGGCTATATCACCAACGATGACCCCGAGTCAGTGCTGGAGGCTGCCCGTCAGAGCCTGCAACGAGGTGACTCACTGATTCTATTTCCTGAAGGCACCCGCACTAGCCCGAAACGCCCGATCAAATTTCGTCGCGGGGGAGCAAATATCGCCCTACGCACCGGTACAGCGCTCACCCCTGTCCTGATACGCTGCACGCCGACCACACTGACAAAACACGAACCCTGGTACCACATCCCCGCTACCAGGGTTTTAATGGAGCTTAGCGTGCTTGACGACCTGCACGTTGATTCCGCTAGCCAACAACCAACCGGCCAGCTCGCTAGACAACTAACTCAATGGCTGAGCGACCACTTCAACAGAGAACTGGAACACTTCCATCATGATAGAAACCTGCAATCAGGCGCTGGAACTTGAACTCAAGCGTCTCATCATTGACGCGCTAGAGCTTGAAGATATTACGCCTGCCGATATTGACCCAAGCGCTCCCCTGTTTGGCGAAGGGCTAGGACTTGACTCTATCGATGCGCTTGAACTCGGGCTGGCACTGCAAAAGCAGTACGGTATCAAGCTTGATTCCGAGGCCGATGAGACGCGTCGCCATTTCGAAAGCCTCGCGGCGCTGCAAGCACTCGTGGAGGCCCGCCGTGTCAATTGAAACCGCTGATCACCAGCGCGAAGAAATACTCGCCCATATTCGCAAGACACTGGTTGATCTGTTTGACCTCAATGCCAGCGAAATAGAGCCCGACGCCCGCCTCTATGAGGACCTGGATATCGATAGCATCGACGCGGTGGACCTTGTCGTCGAGCTAAAGCAATTCACTGGACGACGCATCAAGCCTGAGGATTTCAAATCAGTGCGCACGATCAGCGATGTTGTCACTGCCGTCGAACACTTGATGCAGCAGTAACCATGTCCAAATACGCAAGCATGGCGTGCGCGTTGATGTGGCCACTACTGGTACTGCTTTTGCATGATGACGTTGGCAGCTGGCCGTTACTGGTCATCGGTGCGGCACTACTCGCCTGGAGAATGCCTCAAGCGCGCTATCTGGCAGCCGCTGCGGCGGTTCTGCTGGTCGCCCTGGGCGGGCTGGGGCACGCGGAACTCGGCATGCGCGCATACCCCGTGGCCGTAAACGCGGTCATGCTGGCTATTTTTCTCTCTAGCCTGTGGCGAGGAGTGCCGGTCATCGAACGTTTGGCGCGCCTGCGCGAGCCCGAGCTGCCCGCCGCCGGCATACGCTATACCCGAAATGTCACTTGGGCATGGTGTGGCTTTTTCATACTCAACGGTGCCATCGCAAGCTGGACAGCGCTGTACGCAAGCTTGGCAACATGGACACTGTACAACGGTGCCATCAGCTATGGCCTAATCGCCGTCATGTTTACCGGTGAATGGTTAATACGTCATCAGCTGCGGAGCCGCCTGACATGACCTTTATCTCGCTTACTCAGTTACCCTGGCGTAGATCCGCTCCCCGTCATGAGTCACTTCCCAGCCACTGGGTGTGTGGCGCTTCGCTTACGGCGCATATTGATGCATGGCACCACTGGCTGGCGGACAAACCCGCCGGCCGTTGGCTGCTGTGCCAGCAGCAACCGCTAGCGTTCTGCGCCGCACTGATCGCCTTATGGGAAAGCGGCCGGGTCGCCGTGCTACCCGCCGATGATCGCCCCGAAACGCTCTCCCGGCTGGCAAGCGAAGTCGATGGCACCCTGCCCGATATGCCTGAGCCGCGGCTCCCGCAGGGCGCTGAAACACGCCCCCGCACGGCATTTCTGGACCCGAGCGCTACCGCCGTTGTGCTATCCACCTCAGGCTCCACCGGCAACCCCGTTCAGTTAGCCAAGCGTTTTGATCAATTGGAGGCAGAGTTATCAGCCCACGCCAGGCTTTGGCCACTGGTAGACAGCGGGGTTATTTCCCAGGTCAGCCACCAGCATATTTACGGGCTGCTCACCGGCATACTGCACCCCTTATGTGCGGGCGCGCCGTTCTGCGGTGGTGAAAGCCGTTATCCCGAAGCGCTAATGGCCCGTTTGCAGGAAGCCGATACAGCAGGCCTGCACCCGGTCGTGGTCAGCTCCCCTGCGCAGCTGTCGCGCTTGCCTGAACACCTGCCCTGGCACGCCGCTACGCCGCCTGCCCGCGTGTTCTCATCGGGTGCACCCTTGGCGCTGGCACATGCTCAGCTTGCTGAACGCCTGTTACAGGCGCCGGTCATCGAGATTTATGGCAGTACCGAAACGGGCGGCATTGCCCAGCGTCGCCAAACACGCCGTTCCAGCTGGCAGCCGCTGCCCGGCGTGGAGTTATCGTTTCAAAACGGTAGCCTGAGTTTGCGGTCGCCGTTTCTGGAGACGCCTCAACAGTGGTGGCATCAGCCTGACCAGGCGGCGCCGGCAGATGACGGCTTCACGCTGCTGGGCCGAGCGGATCGCCTGGTCAAGATTGGCGGCAAGCGCATCTCGCTCGACCATGTCGAGCGCATTCTTACGGCAGTGGAAGCGGTCAGCGAGGTACGCTGTGTCGACCTTGACCGCGCCGACAGCCGCTTGGGCGCCGTGATCGTGCTGGACAAACCATCGATTCCGCACCAGCGTGATGCTCGGCAGCATTTGATCCAGCGTATGCGCGAAAACCTTTCCGACCACCTGGAGCCTATTGCCGTGCCCCGCTATTGGCGCTTTGTTGAAACGCTGCCAAGCAATGCCCAGGGAAAGCTGGACCGCACACTGATCAACCGCCTGTTTGCCGACCTGGACGACCCGAAAGTGCCGCGCTGGCTGGGAGAGCACCCTCTTGATGCCAATAGTCGCCTGCTCACCCTGGAAGTTCCGGAGCGGCTGGTGTTTCTGGAAGGCCACTTTGATCAATACCCGCTGGTTCCGGGCGTGGTGATGGTGCAGTGGGCCATCCATTATGCCCACGATATCTTTGGCCACAGAGGCCTGTTTCTGGGTATCGAGCGCTTGAAGTTTACGCGCGCACTACTGCCTGGCACTCGTTTCACCCTACAGCTGACCCGCCGCGAGGATGGCATCGCGTTTAGCATTGACTCCCAGGAAGGGCGCCACTGCACCGGGCAGGTTCGCCTGCAAACGCCCAAGGGAGATCAGCATGGCTGAGCCAAGGCCCTGTATCCTTATCCCTGTGTATAACCATCCAGCGACAATCACCCCGCTATGCGAGGAACTAACAGCGCTGGAGATACCGCTGCTGCTGGTCGATGACGGCAGTGATCAACAGTGTGCCGCCGTTTTGGATCGCCTGGCTGAACAGGGCCATCACCTGCTGCGCCTTGAGACTAACCAGGGTAAGGGGGCGGCTGTACGTGCCGGATTACGCTACGCCGAGCAGTTGGGGTTCAGCCATGCACTTCAGGTCGATGCCGACGGCCAGCACGGGGTCGATGATCTGCCCGCGTTTCTCGCCACGCTAACGGTAGCCCAGCACACGCTGGTAGTGGGTTATCCTCGATATGACGCTAGCGTGCCCCGAGTGCGCTTCTATGGCCGCTACGCCACCCATATCTGGGTGTGGATAAATACCTTATCGCTGGATATTCGCGACTCGATGTGTGGTGTCAGGCTCTACCCGGTGGCACCGCTCAACCGAATGCTGGCCCGCCACCCCTGTGGCAATCGCATGACCTTCGATACCGAAGTGCTGGTGCGCTGGCACTGGGAACAAGGCGCCATGATGCACCGGCCGGTACGCGTGCACTACCCCCGCGACGGTATCAGCCATTTTGCCGTATGGCGTGATAACCGGCAGATATCGCTGATGCATACGCGCCTGTTTTTCGGCATGTTGTGGCGCCTGCCACGCTTGCTCGCCCGGCGCTTTCAGCCACACCGCGAGGCGAGCCCATGAACTACCACTGGGCGCGGATCGGCGAACGCGGCACGCTGCTGGGGATGACCCTGATGGTGGCTATACAGCGGCGCCTGGGCCGCTGGCCTTTTCGGCTGGCACTATGGCCAGTGATGCTCTGGTATTTTCTCGTCCACACCACGGCGCGACGTGCTTCCCAGGCTTTTCTGCAACGCCTTTACCCCATGCTCAAGCAGCAGCCTGTCGCCCGTTGGTGGCACAGCTATCGCCACTTTCTGGCCTTTGGCGAAACGCTGATGGACAAGGTCGAAGCGTGGAGCGGCCATATTGCCGACGAACGCCTGGTGGGTAGCGGGGTCGAGCGCTTCACTCAAGCGATCGCTGGCGGTCAAGGCGGATTGATCCTTGTCGCCCACCACGGCAATCTTGACGTAGTGAATGCGCTGACCGAACGCCATACCAACCTCGACCTGACGGTGATGATGCACACCCGCAATGCACGCAAGTTCAATGCTCTGCTTGAACGCGTCACGGGCAAGCCGCGCCCACAGATTCTCGAAGTCAGCGAAGTCACCCCAGCCACTGCCCAGACGCTGGCCGAGCGTATTAACGCCGGTGGCTATGTGGTCATCGCCGCCGACCGCCTTCCCCTGTCAGGAGAGCGAACCCAGTCGTTTGATTTTCTCGGCGACCAGGCAAGCTTCCCGGAAGGCCCTTTCCGCTTGGCCACCTTGCTGCGTTGCCCCCTCTATACGCTGGCCTGCGTGCGCGATGATGACCACTTCAGAATCGACTTTGAGCTTCTTGGCGACACCCGGGACCTGCCTCGTCGTCAGCGTGAAACGTGGATTACCGATACCATGCAGGCACATGCCGACCACTTGGCCGAACGCGTTCGGCGGCACCCGCTGCAATGGTTCAATTTTTATCCCTTCTGGATAAATGATACTGGATACCTTCATGACGATACTGCGTGACCCGACGGCGGGGCCCCTCACTAGCGCGCCGCTCATTCTGGATGGATCGATGGTCAGCCTTGAAGACGTGCTGGCCGTTGCCGAAGGTCGCCGTCGCGTCACTCTGTCGACGGCACCCGATTTTCGTAAGCGTATTGCCAAAGGCAATGCCTTTCTTGAGCGCCTGCTCGAGGAAGAGGGCGTCGTCTACGGCGTTACCACCGGTTACGGCGACTCCTGCACCCGCGAAGTCTCCGCCTCCGACCTGGAGCAGCTGCCCCGCCAGCTGTACACCTTTCATGGCTGCGGGCTGGGCGAGGCGCTAACGGTTGAGGCCGCGCGGGCGGTGATCATGGTACGCCTTGTCTCGCTTTGTCGTGGCGTATCCGGCGTCAGCGTCGAGCTGCTTGAGCGCTTGGCATGGTTGCTTGAACATAACGTGATACCGGTGATTCCTGAAGAAGGCTCTGTCGGGGCCAGCGGGGATCTCACGCCGCTATCTTACCTGGCCGCCGTCTTGTGCGGTGAGCGGGACGTATTTCATAACGGCCAGCGGCGGCCTACGGCGGAGGTGTTTACCGAGCATGGGCTTACCCCCTATCGCCTGAAGCCCAAGGAAGGCCTGGCGCTGATGAACGGCACCGCGGTGATGACAGCGCTGAGCGTGTTCGCCTTCGCCCGCACCACTTATCTGGCGCGCCTGACCACCCGCATCACGGCGCTCTCCGTGCATGCGCTGAACGGCAACCCCTACCACTTTGATGCCGAGCTTTTCGCCGCCAAACCGCATCCGGGGCAGAACAAAGTCGCCGAACGCCTGCGCGAGGATCTCCACGCGCCCGACACGCCGCGCAACTCATCGCGCCTTCAGGATCGCTACTCGACGCGCTGCGCCCCGCATGTGATCGGCGTAGTGGAAGATGCCCTGCCCTGGTGGCGCCAGTTTCTTGAGAACGAACTCAACAGCGCCAATGACAATCCGTTGATCGACGCCGAACAAGGCAAGGTCATGCACGGCGGCCACTTTTACGGCGGCCATGTCGCCTTCGCCATGGATAGCCTCAAGCAGGCCTGCGCCAACCTCGCGGATCTGCTCGACCGCCAACTGGCGCTGCTGGTGGATGCTCGTTTTAATCATGGTTTGCCCAGCAACTTAAGCGGTGCCGCCCCCGAGCGAGCCAGCCTTAATCATGGCTACAAGGCCGTGCAGATCGGTGCGTCCGCATGGACCGCCGAGGCGCTGAAGCTGACCATGCCCGCCAGCGTTTTCTCGCGCTCCACCGAATGCCACAATCAGGACAAGGTCAGCATGGGCACGATTGCCGCCCGCGATGCGCTGCGTGTGCTTACCCTGGTAGAACAGGTCGCGGCCGCCACGCTGCACGCGGCCTGTCAGGGTGTTGAGCTACGCAGCCAGATAGGCGATGCGCCACCGCTGCCCGGCCGCCTGGCTGAATTTCTGACCGACTGCCGCCAGATCTTTCCGGCACTTGGCGAAGACCGCGCCCTGGAACACGAACTCCGCACTCTGTGTGACGTGATTCGCCAACGCCACTGGAGCCTATATGACGCTTGATGATGGCAAACTGCCCCGTTACGAAACCGAACTGACGATACCGTTTCACGATATCGACATGATGCAGGTGGCCTGGCACGGCCACTATGTGCGCTACCTGGAAATTGCCCGCTGCACGCTGCTCGATGCGCTCGATTACAACTACCCCCAAATGCAGGCCTCAGGATTTGCCTGGCCGGTGATCGATTTACGCCTGCGCTACGCGGCACCGGTGCTATTCGCCCAGCGAATCGCAATCGAAGCGCGCCTGAGCGAGTGGGAGAACCGCCTCAAGATCGACTACACCATTCGCGATGCACACACCCGCAAACGCCTGACGCGCGCCTGGAGCGTACAGGTGGCCGTCGGAATTGAAGACCGCGAAATGCGCCTGGAATCGCCCCCCGTTTTGCGGGAACGTCTGCTCGCCTGGCAGGAGGCCAATCAATGATGCGCGCTATTCACCAAGCGGCTTTTTTTGTCTTTACCCTTCTAGCCATCAGCGCCAGCGCTGCCGCTTGGGCGGCTCCCGACGCTGACGAGCTTGCCGCACGCCTGGCCGACAATGCACCGCAGTGCGGGCGATTCGAGCAGACACGCTGGCTAGCCGATCTCGACAGTCAGCTGGAAAGCCGTGGAACCTTTGAACATCAAGACGCAGGGCTTGTCTGGCAAACGACCTCCCCCATTAATGACCGCGTGGTGATGAGCGCGGACAACGACGAGCTACCGATGGGTTTTCAGGCGGTCGCACCGGTGCTTGGTGGCCTGCTTTCAGGTGACTGGCAGGCGTTGGAGAGATACTTCACCATCGAACTCAGCGGCACCCAGGAAGAGTGGCAGGCCAAGCTGACGCCCAGTGAAGCGAACATCGCCCAACGGCTTGACCAGTTACTGGTTCACGGCAACCAGCAGGTAGAGCGTGTCGAGATCATGTTCACCAATGATGACCGCCTTGAGCTTACCTTGAGCGGTGCGGCTTGCGAGCGTCTTGAAGACGATCAGCATACATCGTGAGTGAAGCAACGCGTCCCGGCCGCCTGGAGCGTCTGGCAGCTATCGGCTGGGCGGGGCTGCTGCTGGGCTGCGCCTTGCTCTTGGCGAGCCTGCTGAGCAGGGGCGCAGCACTGGATACGCGCATTACCACGCTGTTGCCGGACACCCGGCAGGGAGCGCTGCTCGAACACGCCGAACAGCGCCTAACGCAGGCCTTCGAGGACCGCTTCGTGCTGCTGTTGCAGGGCGAATCGCCGACTCAGCTGGTTGCGGATCTCAAGACCCGTCTTAAACAATCGGCTAGCGTCACAGCCTTCGACGATGACCTTCTGCACACCCCCGACAGCGACTTATCAGCGTACCGTTATCGGCTGCTATCGCCCTCGTTGGCCGCTGCCGATAACGACGCTTGGGTGCAACGAGGCCTGCGCCAGCTGTTCACGCCGGGAAGTGGCGCTGACCCACGCCAGGACCCCTTTGGCCTGCTGGATGCCTGGCAGGACCAACGCCTGGCGGGCCCCATTCGCCTGATCGACGGCCTGCCTGCCGTCAGGGATGAGAGCGGTAACTGGTTCATCATCAGCGGTCAACTCACGGCCAGCCCCTATGATATGGCCATGCAGCAACGCCTTGTCACAGCGCTGGCGGAGTTTAGCGATGCTCATCCAGAAGCCGAGCTGTTGCGAAGCGGGCTGGTGTTTCACGCCGCCGCCGGTGCCGAGCAGGCCAAGCGCGAAACCTTGACCATCGGCATTGGCTCGCTGCTGGGTATCACCTTGCTACTCTGGATCACCTTTCGGCGCGGTTCGATACTGGCCAGCCTGTTGCTACCGGTGGCGTGTGGCATTCTGTTTGCACTGCCCTTGACCTGGCTACTTTTTGGTACGCTCAACCTGCTGACGCTGGCTTTTGGCGCTAGCTTGATCGGCATTGCGATAGATTACGCCCTGCATTTTCAATGCGCTCGCCAGCTGGCGCCCGAACAGCCGCTGGCCAGGCTTTGGCCGGGGCTATTACTCGGCCTGATATCCAGCCTGGTCGCCTATCTTGTCCAGCTTGCCACGCCGCTGCCGGGGCTGCGCCAGATGGCCACGTTCGTGGCACTGGGGCTAATTGGCGCCTGGCTAACGGTGCGGCTTTGGCTGCCGTGGTTCACCCCGCGCCCTCATGCCGCCACTACGCGTATTGCCACTCAGTTGAACCGTCTACGTTTA
Organism: Halomonas sp. AOP43-D1-4; assembly: GCF_052446175.1. Classification (NCBI taxonomy): domain Bacteria; kingdom Pseudomonadati; phylum Pseudomonadota; class Gammaproteobacteria; order Oceanospirillales; family Halomonadaceae; genus Halomonas; species Halomonas sp. AOP43-D1-4. The sequence continues at coordinate 128,338 of NZ_JBQSVY010000005.1, read as the reverse complement.
CCGCCTCACGCGCCCAGGTATTGGGGGCTACTCGCCCTGCTTGGGGTTCTCGCAGTCGTCATGATCGCCACGCGGCTGTCCGCTGACGATGATCTTCGCCAGCTCAATCCGTCACCGGCCGAGCTGATTAGCGAGCAGCAACGCGTGCAGATACTGCTGGATAGCCCGACCGCCAGCCGCTACCTGCTTGTCACCGCCGAGCAGGAAGGCGAACTATTGGAGCGCCTTGAAGCTCTGGACGCAGCGCTTGCCGATTTAGAGACGCAAGGGCACTTGACCCACTACCGCCACTTGGCCCAAGCAGTGCCCTCTCCAGCGACACAAGACGCCACCCTTGAACGTGTGCGCCAGGCCTACCGTAACGCCCTGCCCGAGCTGATCGCCCAGGCAGGCCTTCCTTCGACCTTGCTGGAAACCGCGCAGCGCTCGCTTGAAAGCGTGCCGCTGCTGACGATCACCACGTGGCTCGACACTCCGGTGGGGCAAGCCGATGCCATGCTCTGGCTAGGCGCAGCCGCCGATGCCGAGCGTACAGATATGGCGGCTCTGATAACGCTGGGTGATGCCGACAGTACTGCTCAGCAAGCATTTACTCACCTTGCTGCACCGGAATACGTGCTCTACCAGGACCGCGTGGCAACGCTATCCAGCCACCTGTCGCAGCTCCGCGACCAGATCGCCCTGTGCCTGGCCATCGCCGTGGCGGGGCTTGCGGTGATATTTGGCGTTCGCTATCGCAGGCGGGCCTGGCGCGTATTATTGCCCCCGCTGGGCGCACTGCTGTCAACCATCGCGCTGTTGAGCGCCTTTAATATCGGCTTGACGCTTTTCCACCTGCTGGGATTGCTGCTGGTACTGGGTATCGGTCTCGACGCGGGTATCTTCAGCACCGAACACCCCAACAGCCCAGCTGCCTGGCTGGCCATTAGCCTGTCGTGTGTCTCAAGCCTATTGGCCTTTGGCCTACTGGCGTTCAGTGCTACCCCGGCGCTTCACTACCTGGGGCTCACTTGCCTCATTGGCCTTGCATCAGCTTGGGCACTTGTGCCGTTTGCCAGGGCGGGCACCAGGCCTCTATCTTCTCGACAGGACACTCCCTGATGGCTATAGAAACAACGCAACACATGAATATCCAAGATACCACCGATGTCGCCATCATCGGCGCCGGGCCTTCCGGAGCGGCTGCAGCGGCCTGGCTTGCCCAGCGGGGTCTGGATGTGCGGGTGATTGAGCGCAGCCGCTTTCCGCGCTTTTCCATCGGCGAAAGTTTACTGCCACAGTGCATGGTCCATCTTGAAGCCTGTGGCCTGCTGGATGCCGCCAAGGCAGGCGGATTTCAAACCAAGAACGGGGCGGCCTTCACTTGGCGGGATCGCTATGCGGCCATCGATTTTCGCGACAAGTTCACGCCAGGCCCAGGCACCACGTGGCAGATCGAACGCGCTGATTTTGACCAGCGCCTGATCGAAGGCGCGCGCCAGCTGGGCGCCCAGGTTGAGTTTGACACCCGCGTTGAAGCCTTTGTCGCCGATCCCGAACGCCCCAGCCTTACGCTGGTCGATGCCAACGGTGAGCAGCGCTCGTTACACGCACGCTTTGTGCTCGACGCCAGTGGTTATGGTCGCGTCCTGGCGCGCCTCACCGGCCTTGCCCGCCCCTCGACGCTTGAATCACGCTGCGCGCTGTTTACCCATATTGACGATCACATTGATTGTTCGCGTTACGACCGCGAGAAGATCCTGATCGGTTTGCACCCTGAGCATCCCGGCATCTGGTACTGGCTGATTCCCTTCACGAATGGGCGGGCATCGGTCGGCGTAGTAGGTGATCGGGCAACGCTGGAAGCTGCAGGTATCAATGATGAGGAGCGCCTCTGGCACTTCATACGTGCCGAACCGAGGCTCGCCGAACTACTGGCCAATGCGAACGCCATTCGCGCGGTTAGCCGCTTAGAGGGTTATTCAGCAGATGTCGAGCAACTGCACGGCCCCGGTTTTGCCCTGCTGGGTAACGCGGGTGAATTTCTTGATCCGGTTTTCTCTTCAGGGGTCACCATCGCCCTGGATTCGGCCCTGCGTGCCGCCCCCTTGGTCGAGCGCCAGCTCGCCGGTGAGCACGTCGATTGGAATAGCCAGTTTGAACAGCCCCTACGACGCGGCGTTGCCACCTTCCGTGAATTCGTGGAGGCCTGGTACGATGGCCGCCTACCGCGCATCATCTTCAATGACCAACAGATACCGCGCATACGCACCATGATCAGCTCAGTGCTCGCCGGCTACGCCTGGGATGAAGAAAACCCGTTCGTTGCCGCCAGCCGTCGGCGGTTAGACAGTCTGGCAGAGGCCTGTACCGATATGCGCTGCGATACCGCAGGGAAGGAAAAATGACCACCACGTTGTTTCGCTTCGCATGTCAGGCAGGACTGCTCAGCGCCCTGCTTCTGCTGTTCGGCTGTGCCGGGCGGCCGGTGGCGACCGTACCCAGCCTCGCGACACTACCGGCGATGGAAACGCAGCGGCAGCGCCTGACGTTTGAACATAATGACCAGCGCCATGAGATGATTGGCGTTCTGCGCCACGACGACAAGACGTTGCGCCTGGTCATACTAAGCCCACAAGGCCAGCGCCTGCTGACTCTGATACACGACGATAGCGGCAGCCGCTTTCTACAGGATGCCGCCTTTGAGCCGCCCTTTACCGCTGAGTGGCTGGCCAGCCGTTTGAGCTGGAACCTGTGGCCCGCACCGGCTATTGAACAAGCCTTTGGGTCCAGCGCCTGGTCAATCCAGGAGGATGAGACGGGCCGCACGATGCGCTACCGGCAGCGTATCGTGGCACGGATCAGCGGTAATTCGGCATGCACGTTCATTGACGACGTTGAGGCAGGCTACCGCCTGTATATCATGCCCCTTAGTGACACCGACCAGACAACCGCCCCATGCTTAACCCCTTGATAGCGTCTCAGATGCCTCCTTGTCGCCTCCTGCCACCGGCCCTGGTCTGTTCGATCGGTGACGATCTGGCCACCATAGCCGACGCCCTGTTTACTGGCCGTCGTGGGCTTGAGTATGACGACGTGTTTACCCCCGGGCGGCCTTTACCGTTAGGCCGAGTCACGACCTCCCTGCCCGATGCCCAGGCGCTACCGCCAGCGCACCGTTCGCGCAATAACCAGCTGCTGGCCGCCGCCCTGGAGCAGTTGGCACCGACGCTTGAGGCTTTTCGCAAGCGGCACCCCCAGCCGCGTATCGGCGTGGTGCTCGGCACCAGTACCTCCGGCATCGGCGAAACCGAAACAGCGCTGGCCGAGCGCCAGAGAGATGGCCACTGGCCCGACGACTTTCATTACCAGCGCCATGAAATTGGCGCGCCAGCCCGCTTTGTTGCCGAGTGGCTCGGCCTGGACGGACCAACCTACACGCTCTCTACCGCCTGTACGTCGAGTGCGCGCGCCCTGGCAAGCGCCAAACGCCTGCTGGCGAGCGGCATGTGCGATGCGGTTATCGCCGGTGGGGCTGACAGTCTTTGCGGGTTGACCGTCAACGGGTTTGCCTCGCTTGAGGCGCTTAGCGACCGTCCTTCTCAGCCTTTCTCGGCCGAGCGTGACGGTATCAACCTTGGAGAAGCCGCCGCACTGTTTCTGGTAACGGCAGAAACCGGCGGCATTCAGCTCAGTGGTTACGGTGAAAGCAGCGACGCTTACCATATTTCCGCTCCACGGCCAGATGGCCAGGGGGCCATTCAGGCGATGCAAGCCGCGCTTGCTATGGCACAGCTGCCCGCCACGGCCATTGATTATCTCAACCTGCACGGCACCGCCACGCGCCAGAACGACAGCATGGAAGCCAAGGCAGTCGCAACGCTTTTCGGCAATACGCTACCGTGCAGTTCAACGAAGGCCCTGACCGGGCACACGCTAGGCGCCTGCGGCGCGCTCGAAGCGGCGTTCTGCTGGCTGACGCTCAATGAGGGGCGCCTGCCGCCCCAGGTTCACGATAGTGACGTCGACCCAGAACTTCCGTTACTGAATTACGCCAAGGCGACGACCCATCACGGCCGTCGCGCGATCAGCAATGCCTTCGCGTTTGGGGGTAATAACATCGCCTTGTTGATGGAACGTTTCAATGAATGATTCACTTATCCCCGCACGGCTTGACCTGCCCTGCGATATCGCGCCGTACGTGCCACACCGCTTAGGCATGTGCCTTCTGGATACGCTACTGGCCGTGGGTGACGAACACCTGCATGCCCGCGTCGTACCTCAACCCGACGACCTGTTTGCCACACCAGACGGCATTCCCGGCTGGGTCGGGTTAGAGTGGCTTGCCCAGGCCGTTGCCGCGTGGGCGGGTGTGCAGTCCGTGACGTCAGGCGATACGCCGAAAATTGGCTTTCTACTCGGCACGCGCCGTTATCAGTGCCAGCAGCCGTTTTTTAACTTCGACCAGCCGATACGCATCGAAGTAGAGCTCGATTTTCGGGCAGATAATGGCCTGGGCGCGTTTCAGGGGCGCTTGCTGGATGCTCAGCAACAGCTGATCGCTAACGCCACACTCAACGTGTTTCAGCCCGATACGCAACAGGCGCTGGAAATGATGCAACAAGGAAAAACTCAATGACGAATACCATCCTGGTTACCGGTTCAAGCCGCGGTATCGGCCAAGCCATCGCCTTACGCTTGGCGCGGGATGGCTTCGATATCGTCGTACATTGCCGTCAGCGTCAGGCAGAGGCAAAAGCCGTCGCAAACCAGATTCGTGATATGGGCCGCAACGCCCGCGTGCTGTGCTTTGATGTTGCCGACAGGGCCGCGGCGCAGCAGGCGCTGGACGCCGATATCGAAGCGCATGGCGCCTACTACGGTGTTGTCTGCAATGCGGGCATTACCGCCGACGCCGCCTTCCCCGCGCTCTCTGATGAGGATTGGGACAGCGTGATCCACACCAATCTCGACGGTTTCTATAACGTTGTGAAGCCCCTCGTCATGCCGATGATTCGCCGCCGGGCGCCCGGCCGCATCGTCGTGATGTCCTCGGTTTCAGGCATGATGGGCAACCGTGGCCAGGTCAACTACAGCGCTGCCAAGGCCGGGCTGATCGGTGCCATGAAAGCCTTGGCCGTGGAACTGGCGAAACGCCGCATTACGGTCAACTGCGTTGCCCCAGGCTTGATCGACACCGACATGACCGACGACCTGGTTACCGAGGAAGCGCTCAAGTTAATTCCCATGCAACGCACCGGTACCAGCGAAGAAGTCGCAGCCACGGTGGGCTTTTTATGTTCAGCCGATGCTGGCTATATTACTCGGCAAGTATTCGCCGTCAACGGAGGGATGTGCTGATGGCAAGTAATGTACAACGCCAGGGCGGGCTGGGGCGCCGTGTGGTAGTGACCGGCATGGCCGGTTTCTCGCCGATCGGCAACGACTGGCCAAGCATCAAGGCTCGCCTTGAGCGTTTGCAAAACGGCGTTATCCACATGGATGACTGGGAAAGTTATGACGGCCTCAATACGCGCCTTGGGGCGCCCGTGCGCGACGTTACCTTGCCTGCGCATTATCATCGCCGGGCGCTGCGCAGCATGGGCCGCGGCGCGCAGATGGCCACGCGTGCCAGTGAGCTGGCGCTGGAAGATGCAGGCCTGCTGGATACGCCGCTCTTAGGCAGTGGCCAGATGGGGATCGCGTACGGCGCCTCCGCTGGGGAGCCCGACGCCATTGCCGACTTTGGCAACATGTTGATCAATAAGTCGACCGATGGCCTGAACGCCAACTCCTATATTCGTATGATGGCCCACACCGCACCGGTCAATATCGGCGTTTTTCTCGGGGTGCGCGGGCGGATCTATACCACCTCAAGTGCCTGCACGTCTGGCAGCCAAGGCATCGGCTATGCTTACGAAGCCATCCGTTTCGGACGCCAGACCGCCATGATTGCCGGTGGTTGCGAGGAGCTTTCGGCTTCCGAGGCGGCCGTCTTCGATACGCTGTTTGCGACCAGTACGCGCAATGACGCGCCGCACACCTCGCCGCGCCCCTTTGACGCCGAGCGCGACGGTCTGGTGATCGGAGAAGGGGCAGGCACGCTGATCCTTGAGGAACTGGAGCACGCCCAAGCACGGGGAGCCACCATTCACGCAGAGCTTGTGGGCTTTGGTACCAACAGCGATGGCCGCCACGTTACCCAGCCGGATGCCAGCATGATGGAGCAAGCGATTCGCCAGGCACTGGAGGATGCAAATTTGCAGCCCGAGCAGATTGGTTATGTCAGCGCCCACGGCACGGCCACCGAGCGGGGCGATATTGCCGAGAGTCATGCGACACACGCGGTGTTCGGCTCAAACCTGCCCATTAGCGCTTTTAAAAGCTTCACCGGCCACACGCTAGGCGCCTGCGGTGCGCTGGAAGCCTGGGTCGCCATCAAGATGATGCAGGAAGGCTGGTTCCACGGCACCGCCAATCTTGACCGCCTTGATGATGCCTGTGCAGAACTCGACTACTTGAACGGCCCAGGACGGAACATTGACTGTGACTATGTCATGAGCAATAACTTCGCTTTTGGAGGCATCAACACCTCGTTGATCTTCCGCCGCTGGCCCTGATATCGCTTACGACTCAGTGCCACTCACACTACCTGCTCTCAGGTACTTAAACCCAGCAAGAAGGAACGCTAAATGAGCCGAGGAATGATGTTAATGGGGGTGCTACTAGGCGCTCTACTAGTAAGCACGACGAGCCATGCGCGCGACACGACACACATGCTCTCTATTGAGGACGCAATGAACACGCCCGATGCGAGAGCACGGCTTGATTCCAATATTCAATTTATCTTTGGCGACACTCCGCACGGCGAGATTACCGCCGAGCATGGTCCTGCCGTCACAAATAAAAAGACCAATGCTTTCAACAAGTCTGATGTAGAAGCCTGCGAGTGGGTCATGCTCTCGGCGCTTCTTAGCTTGCAAGACCGCGTCAAAGCGGAAGGCGGTAATGCGGTGGTTAACATTGAGAGTTTTTATGACCGTCAGCCGATGTCCTCGACCAGTGAGTATGAGTGCCATGCAGGGGCGCTTATGGCCGGTGTCGCGCTGCGAGGTGACGTTGTCACGCTAGCCGACTAATGACCGCGTATTTAGACATTGTGTTGGCCCAAGCCCCCGCTCACAGCAGCGGGGCTTGTTTATCGGCGCTGGGCAGAGAGCTTCTCTCCCAGCTTGCCGACGCTCGCGGCTACCGCTGCCCTGTTAGCGAGTGGTCGCCTAGAGGCGGCGGTGCGCCGTGGCACCCAGCACTTCCGCCTCCGTGGAAAGCATGTCTCGCCCACCGCGACAACCGCGTGATTGCCGGTATCGCCACGGTCCCTGTGGGCATTGATATAGAGCATGTTCGCCTGCGACATAAAAAACGCCTACCCGAGCTGGTGGCGTGCCTGCCTGAGGCCGACGTACGCCGCAAGATACATCAGTCCGCTGTACCTCTAGACGCCTTTTACCGCGCATGGACACTCCACGAAGCGCTGTTCAAGCTGGATAGCCTGTCCGGCACTCCTTCAAGCCATGTATTGAGCACCCGTCTTGAGCGGCTAGCCCCTAGGGGCAATGTTCATGCCTGGCAATGGCAGCAGCAAGGCTGGACCATCAGCCTCTGTGCACACGCAAGTTCGCTTGAAATTCGCAGTCTCCCCAACCTCTCTTTTATGCAACTCGACTAACACTCGCCAACGCGGGCCGCCCCCTCCCTTACTTCCTGACGTAAAATAGTAGCTTGCTAACGACAGTGCTATCATCAGTGCCTTTGCCATCTTGATGTTCATCCAGGGAAGCTCACCATCAACCATTTAACCCATACCAAAGCCGTACTGCTGTTTGCCAGCACCATGACGGTGATGTCGGGCGCGATTATTGCGCCTGCTTTGCCGGGTATCAGCCGCCATTTTTCGGATCATCCGCAGGTGTTGATTCAACTGATCCTGACGCTTCCTGCGCTGATGATTACGCTGTTCAGCCCGCTAATGGGCTATCTGGCCGACCGGTTTGGGCGCAAGCCGCTACTCCTGATGATGCTGTCCATTTATGGCCTGGCGGGTGGGGCGGGCTTCTTGATTGATAGCGTGAACCTGTTGTTAGCATCACGGGCGCTGATGGGCATCGCCGTGGCCGGTATTTTAAGTATTAGTACTACGTTAGTTGGCGACTATTTTGATGGCCCCGAGCGAGTGCGTTTTTTGGGTCTGCAAAGTAGCTGCATGGCGCTCGGTGGCGTGGTGTTTATTAATCTGGGTGGGCTACTCTCCGACTGGAGCTGGCGGGGGCCTTTCCTGCTTTACCTAACCGGGGTGTTTCTACTGCCTTATGCCTGGACGATGCTCAAGGCGCCTAAGCTCCAGAGCAATGCGCAGGCAGGCAGCGTCAACGCGCCGGTCAAGGTCGACTATATGCGCACCGGGATTGCCTATTTGGCGGGCATGCTGAGCATGATGATGTTTTATATGTTCCCGGCGCAGCTGCCTTTTTTGCTTTCAGAGCAGGGTGAGGTCAGCGGTTTAGCCATCGGCATTGCGCTCTCGACCGCTGCCTTTACCGCCAGCATCGTGTCGTTCTGCTATGGCAACTACAAACCCTTTTTGTCGGTCATGACGATCTATATAGCGGGCTTTGTACTGGCCGCGCTGGGCTTTATGGTGGTGGGCCTTACGCAGAGTTATGCCATGGCGATTGTCGGTGCGGCCATTTCGGGGCTTGGCCTGGGCGCTTTTATGCCCAACACCACGGCCTGGCTAATGCGTATTACGCCACAGCGAGTGCGTGGCCGCGTGTTTGGTGGCTTTACCGCTACCTTCTTTCTTGGTCAGTTTATCTCGCCCATTGCGGTCGCCCCTGCGGTTACCTGGCTTGAGTCACTGCGCAATGTTTATACCGGCATGGCCGTGCTCTGCTGCGTGTTGGCGGTGATACTGGTGATCCTGAGCAGGACGTTGCTACGCGCCGACAGCACGCTTTAAGCGGTAGCAACGTTTTCATGCCAAGCCGATAATCAAGAAGGCGAGAATCAAGAAGGCGAAAATACCAGCCCAATGATGCTGACAAAGATCAGCACCGCGCCCAGCACCCGGAAGAACACGCCCGTATCGGCTTTGATGATATAGCGGTGCGCCCGCTCACCCAACAGGTGCCCGGCATACGCGCAGGGCAATAGCCATAGCTGGTGGATCAGCTGTAGGTCCACACCGGCAAACACAAACGAGATCATCTTGATCACGACCAGAATGAACCACAGCACGAACATGGTATCGCGCAACTGCTCCTTGGCGACATGCGAGGCAAACACCGCCACGATCAGCGGCGCACCAATCAGCGACGTACCGCTGACATAGCCGCCCAGGGCCAGCAGTATATAGTCGACGTACTTGTTGTTGCTTCTAAACGGTTTATTGAGCACATAGCCAATGGCATAGACCAGCACGATGCCGAAAATGATGCTGGTCATGATATTGGCAGGCAGCGTTAACAGGCCCACCACGCCAACCAGCTTGGGAATGATCATGATTTTGAGGGCTTTTAGTAAATAGCCCCAATCAATATTGCTTTGTACCGGCGCGTTGCTACTCTCCCGCTTTATTTGACGGTTGCCCTGCCAGGCAATCCAACTGGAGAAGATCAGTAGATGAATGGCGATAATCGGCAGGAAAAGCAGCGGGTCGTTAACGACCAGCAGTAGAAACGGCAACGCCAGCACAGCACCGCCAAACCCCAGGCTGGTTCTAACAAAACCGCTCCAGGCAAAAATCAGCCCGATCAACGCATACTGATACCACAACAAATCCGCCATTCACTTGCGTCCCTGGTTATCACGTTGGTTATCAAAATGATGATCCGCCTACCGCCCACCAGCTGGGTAACAGCGCCTGCACGCGGGTGTGGGCAAAACGATCATCCATTAATACCACAACCCCTTCATCAGAGGGGCTGCGGATCACCCGTCCGGCGGCTTGTACTACCTTGATCATCCCCGGAATGCGGTAGGTGTAGTCATCGCCCTGGCCAAACCGTGCCGTGAGGCGCGCTTTAAGGGCTTCGTTGAAAGCATTAAACGGCGGCAGCCCAAGCGTTGCGATAAACGCGCCAATCAGTCGGTCGCCGGGCAGGTCGATGCCTTCAGCAAAGGCGCCGCCCAGCACCGCAAAGCCGACCCCCTCCCCACCCGGCGTAAAACGCTGCAAGAACGCTTCGCGCTCGGCTTCACGCATGCCCGGCGTTTGGGCAAATGCAGGGATGTCAGGGTGCTGTTCACAAAACCGCTTAAGCGCGGCATTGAGGTAGGTGAAACTGCTAAAAAATGCCAGGTAGTGGCCCGGCGCCTGCTCGTACTGCTGGGCCATTTCGGCCACCATCGGCGCAAGCGACGCCTCCCGGTCGCGAAAGCGCGTCGAGATATCCCGCCGAATGCGCACTTCAAGCTGGCGGGCCACAAAGGGCGAGCACACTTCGCGCCATACCATGTTCGCTGGCAGGCCCAGCAGGTCACGGTAATAATGGGCAGGCGTTAGGGTGGCGGAGAACAGCACGGTGCTATGCGCGGCCTTGAAGCGTGGCGCTAAAAAGTCCGCCGGTATCAGATTACGCAGACCGATTAGCGCCTTCCCTCGCCCTTTTAGCGTTACATCACACAGCGAGTGGTCGCCAAAACTCTCTGCCAAGCGGCAAAAGGCCAGCGCCTCAAACAGCAGCTCCTGGAGCTCATAAGAGATATCTTCGGGGTGCTCGCCCAGGTGGTTGGTGATCGAGGCGGCAGCGTTCTGAAGGGCGCCCACCAGTTTATCGGGTAGCGACTCAAGCAGGTGATAGCCTTCCCGTTCCGTATCATCCGGCTTACTTTCGGCGACGTCTTTCACCACGGCCTGCCACTGCCGACCCAGGCTTGCCAATGAGCGGCTCAGGGCTTTCGGGGCGCTACGCTTAACGCGATTAAAACGCTGCTGGTCAAGCTCGGCGCTGTACATTCCACGTGCCCGCTCAACCAGGTTGTGCGCTTCATCCACCAAGAGTCCCACTCGCCAATCATTAGCTTGTGCCAAGCCATGGAGCAGCGCATGGCGATCAAACCAGTGGTTAACGTCGCCCACAATCACATCGGCCCAGCGCGCCAGTTCCTGGCCCAAGTAATAAGGGCAGACACTGTGAGTAAGCGCTAACTTGCGCAGCGTTTCGCGGTCCCACCCGCTTTCAGCCACGGCGGCCTGGCGTGCAGCGGGCAGGCGGTCATAGAAGCCCGCCGCTAACGGGCAGGCATCACCATGGCAGGCGGTTCCGGGGTACTCGCAGGCTTTTTCACGGGCAATGAGTTCCAGCACACGCGGCGCGCTGTTATCAGAATGTTCGGCGGATTGTCCAGAAGGGCGAAGCTGAGCCAGGGCGTCCAACGCCAAGCGGCGCCCGGGCGTTTTCATGGTCAGAAAAGCAATCCGATCAAGCTGCTGGCGCGGCATGGCGGTGAGCATGGGGAACAGCGTGGCCAACGTTTTGCCGATCCCGGTAGGCGCCTGGGCCAGTAGGCAGCGCTCGGTGCTGGCGGCCTTGTAAACATCTTCGGCTAGCTCGCGCTGGCCGGGGCGAAACGTAGTATGAGGAAATTGAAGGTCGTTTAACGCTGCATCGCGGGCTTCACGATGCGCTGCTTCCTGTTCGGCCCAGGCAATAAAGCGCTCACACTGGGTGATAAAAAACGTCTCAAGCTCAGATGCTCGCGCTTTCTGGCTAAGCAAAGTCTCTTTTTCAGTGGCGATATCCAGATACACCAGCGTGAGCGTGACCTCCTCCAACTCGCGCGCTTTGCATAACAGCGCGCCGTAGATCTTCACCTGCGCCCAATGCAGCGCGCGCTGGTTATCGGCCATGCGCTCAAGGCTACCGCGGTAGGTCTTGACCTCCTCCAAACGGTTTTCGGCAGGATCGTACCCATCAGCGCGTCCGGTGACGGCCAGGCTTTTGTAGGTACCGGAAAGCGGCATTTCGGCAATATAGTCATCGCCTCGGCGGCTGGCGACCAGGCGATGCCCGGCCATACCTTCCTGAGCACTGGGTGACGGGGTAAAGCGGTGGTCCAAGTCACCCTCGCGGGCGGTAAAATCACACAGTGCGCGAACGGCTATCCGATACTCCGCAGCGCTACTCATAACGTACCTGGCGAGTCAGCCAGCCACTGCACGTAACATACTGCAACCGGAATACGATGCTGATGAAAAAATGCCAGCCAGCGGCGCTGGTTATCCTGAAGCCGGTCACCAGGACCCTTCACTTCGATAAACCGATAGCGGGGTTCATTCTTCGGTGCGTTGGGTAAAAACTGGATCAAGTCAGGCAGCCCTGCCCGATTAGCTTTAATGTCTTGTAAAAGCCGTTCAAAACAGGCTTTCAAGTGGGCGGCGGGCAGGCACTCAAGCGCCAGCGCTAAAAGCGTTTCATCCAGCAATGGCCAGTGCACAAAGGGGGACGCCAGGCCGTGTTTTTGCTGCCAGGTGGTGTGAATCGTCCGCCGGTAGCTGCCATCCTCTAGCTGTGCCAGGCACTCATCAAATAAACCACGCCGTCGGGCGACGAAATCTTCACGATAAAGATCTGCGGGCCCGCTATGAAACGGATGAAAAAACGCCCCGGGCAGAGGAGCAAAGATAGCGGGCCAACAGAGCAGGCCAAACAAGCCGGTGATTAGCATGTTTTCCGCATAGTACACCGGCGCTTCAGGCGTGCCGACGTGCTGCCCAACGGCGCGCTCTACCGGCTGAGGGCCGGGAAGCGTTAACTCCCAGCGCGTGTAGGCGGGCTCATGCACCGGCGGCTGCGCCTCCATTTTCAACTTTTTACGCAGCCGAGGCAGCAACCGTGCGAGTGCCTGAGCTTCGGTTTCATTGGGCGTAAGTCGCTGGGCATCCATTGCCAGCTCAAATGCCTCCTGATACCTACCCAACCGCTCCAATACGCGCAGCTGGCGAACGCGGGCTTCGCTGCTACCCGCTTGTGCATAAAGTAAAATGGCCTGCTCGGTTTGGCCACTGCGCTCCGCTTCGCGGCCCATCTGCAACACCACGCGGGCATGCCGAGTCGCTAACCAGGCGTTAGCGGGTTTGGGCGGTAGCTCATGCTGTAGATGTTCAAGTGGCTCGCCCTCTTCAAGACGCTGCCTAAGCCTATGCAAGACGAAGTAAGCATTCACTTCTTCGCGTTTCTGAAAGGCACGCGAGGCGGCGGTGAACGGTACCTTTTCAAACCGCTGAAGCCCAAGCTCCGTCAGCACGAACTCGGCCCAGTCCTGGCGCAGGTTGCCAAAGAACATCAGCCGTAACCGGTCGCACACGTCCATTACGTTAAGGCGCACGATGCTGTCCGACGCTTTTGGCCACCACTCGGTTAACGGTTTTATCTCAGTGAGCTGGGGCGTTAGCGTGGCCTGGAGTACCGCTTTGCCAGCAGACGCGGGCAGCCCCGCATCGCGTATAGGCGTTGCCAAGGCTGAGCGCAGCTCGGCCAAGCGCAGTTGATGAAACAGCTCATTCACACTCAGCGCCGGGGCAGTATCCACCCAACCAAGCGAGGCCAAAGGTGCGAGGGCATCTGCCGTGTCGCCTATTTCCGGGTAGTTGAGTTTGTAAAGCCGGAACAGCTCGCCCTTGCGCATTACCATACGGGTAAGCAACGCCTGGGAAGAGCGCGGCAGCGTATCAAAGCGGCTTATAAAGGTGAGTTCGTCGGTATCTAGAAGGTCAGCGTGGCGCTCACCCACCCACCCCAGCACGAAGCGGAAGTTCGTCAGGTAGTAGAAGGGGTCGTCGAGCGAAGCAGTAACGGAAGTGGCAGAAGCACTGTTCATGCATCCATTGTATCAGCGCGATTTGCCCCGCGTCATGGGCTATTTCAGCCCACGCGGTGCTGCCTTAACACCTCAAGTGCATCATCCACTTCGTCATGGGAAACGCTGGAAGACACGGGGGATTGGCGGGTGGTGCGAGGCTTCGCACTATCACCTACCAGTACGTACCATTCGGCTTCGGTGAGATAGTGCTGACACCAACGACCCAGGCCGTCGGCCACGACTTCACGGCTGCACTTACCACCGCGAAAGGCATGGGCAAGGTAGAGTAAATCCTGCCGGGCGGTGCGCGCACGGGCATTGCCGCCATGCACCTTGGAAAGCGGGCAGCGCCGGTCGTAGGCCGCGTTGGTTAACGCATTAAGCCAACGCTCCAATTCATGTCCCTGAATACCGCCGTAAACTGCCACGCCTGCGCTCCCTGCCCGTTAGTGGGGGCGTTAGCCTGCCCTAATAAAGGCCAGCTGTCATCTATCTCGCGAGTTTATCTGCTCAAACCCTTGTAGCACATTGACGACGTTGACACCTATTTCTTCAACCGCATAGCCTCCCTCCATTAAAAAGGTGGTGGGTAGACCGGCTTCTGCCAAACGCTTGCCCAAGGCAATAAAGTCATCGCGCTTGAAAGTGAACGCGCTAATAGGGTCGCCTTCGAAGATATCCACGCCGAGCGATACGATCAACAGCTCACACTCATGGGTTTTGATGGCAATAAGCGCCTGCTCCAGCGTTTGCATCCAGGTGGCTACGCTGGTGCCAGGCGCCATCGGGTAGTTGAGGTTGAAGCCCTGCCCTTCGCCCGTACCGGTTTCATCGGCGTAGCCTAGATAGTAGGGAAAGGTCACATCAGGGTCGCCATGTAGCGAAGCAAATAGAACGTCGTTACGCGCATAGAAAATCTGTTGGGTGCCGTTGCCATGGTGGAAGTCGACATCCAGCACCGCCACGCGGCGTCGGCCTGCATCCAGCGCGTGCTGGGCAGCAATCGCGGCATTGTTAAAAAAGCAGTAGCCACCAAACTGGTCAAATGCAGCGTGGTGCCCCGGCGGGCGGCACAACCCAAAGCTGGGCTCTCCCGTGGCCAAGGTATATTCCTCAGCACCCAACGCGGCGTCCTTACTCGCCATGGCCGCTTCAAAGGTGCCTTCACAGATAGAGGTTTCCGCCGCAAGCGCGTAGTAGCCAAGCTGGCCACTCACCGAGAGCGGAATTTTATCCTGACGCAGGGTGCGCGCTGGCCAGATATTGGGGATCGCCTCACCGCTATGCCCGGCTGTTTGCCATGCCTGCCAGCAGGTTTTAAGGAAGCTGACGTAACTGGCATCGTGAACCGCACATACCGGCTCCAGGCCATAGGCGTCAGGAGCGCGCACTTCGAAACCGGCCTGGCGCAGTTGTTCGAGCACCAGGTCAACACGCTCGGGGCACTCAAAGGGGCTGACAAGTGCCCCGTCATGAAGCTCCGTTCGCGCCTGGCGCAAACGACTATCCTCAGAGAAAAACGTCAGCATGTTGGCTCCTGAATAACCGGGAAAGGCGGGCAGGCTCGTATAAAAACGAGCGCTTTAGCTTTACGTTAGCTTAATCCACTTCTATCGAAAGCGGCCAGCGCGTTGCCCAATGACGTTTTTGAACAGAGGTTTGCTGTTTCAACTGATACTCTGCCCGGCTGGCGGCGGCCCTATCTTCAAACGGCTGGGCGCCCAGCAGAGCAACCGGTGGGTTAGCACGGGTATAACGCGCCCCTTTGCCCGCACAGTGGGCGCGATAGCGTTTGGCGATATTGTTGGTGATGCCCACATAAGTCCCGCGTCGGCACTCTAATAAGTAAACATACCAAGGGGTTGAGGGTAACGACATCCCAGCTCCTTAGGGGGATAAATGGGCAATAAAGGCTTGCAGGGCTTCCACTGGCATCGGCTTGGCCAGTAGATAGCCCTGGAAAATATCACACTGATAGCCCAGCAGGCGCTGATACTGCTCTTCAGTCTCCACTCCTTCAGCCACGACCTTGAGCCCCAAGTGGTGAGCCATGGAGATAATCCCTTGCACAATCGCTGCGTCATCGTAGCTATTGGTGAGCTCATTAATAAAGCTGCGGTCAATTTTCACCGTGCTAATAGGCAGGTCCTTAAGATAACTAAGGCTTGAATAGCCCGTACCAAAATCATCAATCGACACGCCAATATGCATACTGCACAGGGCATGCAGCGTATCGATCGCGCCTTCGGCGTTATCCGTCAAAATACCTTCGGTCAGTTCCAGACTCAGCTGTTCAGCCGGTAGGCCGGTGGTTAGCAGGGTTTGGCGCAGCGTGGCAAGAAAATTGGAGCGCTGGAACTGGAGCGGTGAAAGGTTAACCGCCACACGTATTTTACCCAGCCCTTGTTGCGCCAGTGACTGCATATCCTGGCAAGCACGTTGGAGTGCCCACTCACTGATCGGAATAATTTGCCCGGTGGTTTCTGCCAGCGGAATAAACCGCGCGGGAGAGATAAAGCCTTTTTCCGGATGCTCCCAGCGCAGTAGCGCTTCTACACCGGCAAGCTTTCCTTCCCGATTCATTAACGGCTGGTAATGCAGTGCGAACTCTTCGCGCTCAATGGCTTCCTGGAGATCATTACGCAGCACCATGCGCTCGCTAACCGTATCGGTAAACGCGTGGGTAAACCACTCGTAGGCATTACGCCCTTGCTGCTTGGCCTTGTACATCGCCATATCGGCTTGTTGAATCAGCGTTTTTGGCTGAAGTGTATCTGGCTGGCTCATCGCGATACCGATACTCGCGGTCAGGTAAAGCTCTTGGGATTCAATACGGTAAGGGCGCGCTAACATAGGCAGCAACCGCTCCACCAAATCAACAACGTCAGACTCGTCGTTAATCGCCGTTTGCAGAATAACGAACTCATCCCCGCCCATACGGGCAACCGTATCCTCAGGCCTGACCGCATTGATAAGCCTACGGGCGACTTCGACCAACACCTGATCACCCACTGCATGCCCCAAGTTGTCGTTAATGGGCTTGAAATCATCCAGATCCACAAACAGCACGGCCAGACGCTTTTTATCCTTACCCAGCGTAGAAAACTGCTTTAACAGCATTTCCTCAAAGAATGTACGGTTAGGCAGGCGGGTCAGGTCATCATGTGAAGCATTGTGAGCCAAACGCGCCTCGTACGCTTTATGCTCGGAAATATCTTGCTGCACGCCGACAAAGTGCGTTACCTGATCGTCCTGGTCGCGTACCGGCGCTATATACAGATCATTCCAGAATAGCGTGCCATCTTTGCGGTAATTGCAGATAGTGACGTTGACGTCTTTCTGCTCATTAATACAAGCACGAATGCGTTGGATAACCGCCGGATCGCTGCCAGGCCCCTGAAGCAGGCGACAGTTTTTACCAAGGATTTCCTCCTGGCGATATCCCGTTATTAACGTAAACGCTTTATTGGCATAAATAATGGGCAAATCAGGTTGTCCAGCATCGGCGATCACAATGCCGTTAACGCTGGCTTCCACACTGCGTTCCAGGATACGCAGGCGAGACTCCTGTTGACGAGCAGCCGTCACCTCCTGAGCAATGGCATGCACCCCTTGCACGGTGTTATGCACCACCATCGGCAGATGAATAATATCCAATTGATGCAAACGACCCGCGCGGTCTTTCAGATTGAGTTCATATCGGTAAATCCCCCCTTGCAGGGCCGTTTCGATATAGGCCTCTACGCGCGTCACATCCTGTTCAGCAATAAAAAAGGTGAACGGCTTGCCGAGCATTTCCTCAACCGAGTAACCGGTCAGTGACGCGCAGGTGGCATTGGCCGTTACAAAGCAGCCCGCCTCATCCAGGGTAAATACCGCATCAGGATGATGGGTAAACAATGAGCGATAGCGCTGCTCGCTCTCCTCTAACGAGCGCCGCACCTGAAAACGCTCAACAGCCAGCGCCATCAAGCCAGCCGCTTTTTCAATTCGCACCGTATCGGCACTGCTTGGGGTGCTGGACTTTGGGTAGTAAACCGCAATAGTGCCCACCAGTTGGCCCTCGCCACCGTAGACAGGGCTCGACCAACAGGAGGCAAGCCCGGCCTGTTTGGAAACGCTATGATAGCCCCGCCAGCGCTCGTCCTCAGCAATATTAGCGCATATAACCGTTGCCCCCTGGTAGGCGGCACTACCACAAGCGCCATTATTTGCGCTGATCAAAATGCGCTGTATCGCGCTGCGGTAGGCGGCGGGCAGTCGGTTTCCCGCGATGAACTCCAGGTGAGCACCTGTATCGTTAGCCAACATGACAGAACAGATTGCCGAAGGTAACTCGCGCTCCAACATAAGACACAGGCTTTCCAGCGTTTCCTTTAGGGGCTGCTCTTGGGCAATCATGTGCTGGATCGCCTGCTGGTCTTCCAGTGACTGACGCGTCTGAACAAGCTCGCGGGCACGAGAAACACTGACGCTCACAACGCCAAGACTAAAAGCCAACAAACCACTAAGCAGCAAGCTGCCTAACGCAACTGCAAACGACAGCAGGTTCAATTGATGCCAGTTGTACTGGTTACCTGGGTAGGCATAAAGCGCCAAGTTAATGCCGCCGGGCAAGCCGATATAGCGTGACGCCAGCGCGAGCTCTGGCGTTTCCATACGGTCGGCAGCAAAACCAGCGGGGTGTAACTTCATCAGCGGCATGTCATCACGATTCACTCTCACCTGGAAAGGGCCCACCTCAAGGCGCAACTCGTTTTCCAACATGGTGGCCAGGTTAAAACTGGCGAATAGGTAATGATTGTTAGCGGGAACCGGGATAACAAATATTGCTTCGTGGGGTCGGCTGGTATCCGTCATCAACATCCTTGGACGACCGAGCGGAATTTGCATCCAGGCACGTGTTTGCTCTTCCTCCAACTGCTGATGTAGCCATCGTTCCATTTCAGCCGTCCGCCCCACTCCCCACTCCCAGGTCAACTGCTGCTGATCAACTATCGCAATGGCGCTAATACTGGGGATGTCCCGCAGGTAGTGTTGTGCGTCATTATCCAGCAGGTTCACATCCCAGTCTGTGCCCATGGCGCTCAGCCGCTCTGCCATTCGTTGCATTAATCGCAAGCGGTCTTGTGTTGCCCGCTCGATATTGAGTTGAACGTTATCCAATAGATAGGCGGCTTGCTGTTGCAGCGACGTTTGTTGATAGGCGTTTAACAATAGCCAGATAAAACAACTGATCGTAACGCCCCATAGCGAGGCGACGACGGTCACCCGGCCTGGATTTAGACGTTGCGGCTTACCCCGTAAGCCTGCTGCCAGCATGGCGGTACCTAAAAAGCAGATAATGACCAATGCGGTCATGGGCGACGATGAAAAGAGAGGAGAAGCATTGCTTAGCGCAAGCCATAGCTTTCCAACCACAAAAAGGGCAAGCCCCCACAGGCTTAGCCCACCGGCTATCCATAACCAGCGCCGCCATGCGCTAGAAAGCCCCACCCAAAAGCACACCCCAATCATTAAAAAAAAGCCAGCCGACAAGCTGGTGATACGCGGCCCATTGCTGAGCCATGAGTCGCCTCGACCGCCTTCCAGGCTATTATGTACCAAGGTGTAAGTGATGACCGAAAACAGAGATAAAATGCTGATAACTTTTGTTTTTCTCCACCCCTGAAGCGACGCTATCAGCGCAGTACCGACCAGCAGAGTGATCAGTGCTCCATCCGGCACTAGCGTTGCAAAAAATGGCCGTGTCGGCACACTGAGACCTACCACTACCCCGACGACTCCCATGCAAACGAGGGTTGCCGATATCATAAGTAGCAGGGTTTCCAACGCCAATTGGCGCGTATTTATCCGCATGGTTCTACGCCCCATCAGGCCTTGGCATTGATATCTTTCATCGTCCAAAGTGTACCCGTTCTGTGAGTGATACCAGCTCATTAAATTGCTCATCTAAATAATCGCGATAAGTGCCTAGCGATCGATAATCAATTAATGAGCCATACTCATGTGTAATCCGATGACGTAATGGCTCGCTGGCAAGCGCATAAGCTAACGCATCGTTCAAAACGGCAAGCTCTCCCGGCGGTGTTCCTGCAGGCGCAAACACACCTCGGTCGCTCGTATGGACCAGATCAATTCCCTGCTCACGAAGCGTAAGAACGTCAGGCAACCCAGAGAGTCGCTCGCTTCCCGCTACGGCCAGCGGTACCAGGGCACCCGAGACAAAAAGAGTGCCCGCCGAGGGCAGGTTAAGCATGGCGAAATCAATTTCTCTAGCCACCAAAGCTTCTACCTCAGAGGCCGTATCAGGAAAATGAACCAACTGTACATCCGAGAGCGAGATACCGCTTTGTTCAAAAAACTGCAGCCAGAACAAGTGGTCGGTGGAGTTAGCGATAACGCCAAACTTGAGCGGGGCTGAGGAAGTCTGAACTAACGCGTCAATATCACTGGCTTGTTGAGCCGCATGCCCTGCATACGTGGCGGGAATATTAATCGTGCGAACCAGCAGTGACACCGGCGCAAAGTCAGCGTGGGAAAACGAAGCGAGCCCTGCCAAGTACGAAAGATCAATCGTTTGATGGCTACCGAGCAACGTATAACCGTCGGGCGAGGCATTTTTGACATACTGAGCGCCCCGCATGGCTTCACGACCGGGCATATTAACCACAAGCACAGGCTGGTCTAGATAAATTTGTGCCGTGTCAAAAATATCCCGAAACAACACATCGGTCGCCCCTCCTAAACCAAAGGGAATGACAACGGTAATTTCTCTATCCGGGTACCGATTTTCAGCAAACGCGAACGTCGTTCCCCACAATAACAACCCACTGACAAACCCTAATGTGATGCAATAACGAGCGAGTCCCCTGCCACTATATGCCATGACATCAAGCCCTCGTTTTTATTAGTTAACGCATAGCTACTCTTTGCAACATAGCTTTAATTTTCGGCCGCTACCACAAAAGCAGGGATCGTTACGCCGCGGCTTGAGACGCACGACCTCAGGCGTACCATCCACGTACCACCACCGGCTCTGCTCAAACACGAAACGCGAGTTTTCTTCAAGCATGTGCCAGCGGCCACGCTCTTTGAAATAAGCGCGAAAATGAACACAACCTTTATCAGCATCAGGGGGCGTCTCTTCGGATGCTGCTTTAACAATGGTGAGAGCTTTCCACTCGGTGTTAAGGTCCGGTGATAGCGCTTCAGGGCGAGTGCTCACGTGCCAAGTGGCAAGCACGTAGTCGCATAGATTCAGCGCAAAGGCACTGTAGCGAGAGCGCATTAACGCTTCCGGGGTAGGGGCTGGCGCGCCATCGTGGTAACGGCCACAGCACGCGTCAGTCGACAATCCTGTACCGCAAGGGCAACTTTTTTCAATTAGAGACATCATAGAAAGGCTCATATATCACGGTCACTTAAGCCTAACCGATAATCCTTAAAACCGTCCTACACATGGCCCATGTTTTCGTTCGATTTTGGCCCCATGTTAAGCGTATAGTGATTGAGCAAGATTTTTTTTTGACTTACGGAGTACGAAACACGACCCCAATATTCTTTCCAAATGCAGCGGAGGTTCTCATGAAGGTTTATAAACCCGAATGGCAGTGCACGTTTAGCGTAAACGAAGGCGCAGAAGAATCAGCCAACTGGAAAGAGCGAGTCGCTTGGCGACTGCGGGCGATAGCCGACCGTTTGGACGGTGTTGGTCGGACGCTGAAGGTTAATTGTCATGTTTCTCCTCAGGTCAGCCAAGAGGAAATGGATACCTGCTTGGGCAAAGGGTTTGAAGTGACCCAGCAGCTGTTAACCCAGTTGGCGCATCAGCAAGCGTGTGAAGATGTGATGCGCAATGCCAAAGCCGAGCTTTTCGAACAGAACCACCAGCATCATTAACGTGGAGGAGGCTCCCACCCGTTGAGCGGGTGGGTTGAAATGCGTCCATTCACACCGTTTTCAAACACGTTCCCAGCTACCTTTCCCCACGACGTTTCCAAGTGCTTGTCTAATCAGCATGATAGGGTTGGTGTAGCGCGTCTCCCAAGCGGCCCATAAACGCTAGGCATGCCTCAAGTTCGCTTTTCTCAATATACTCATCCGGCTGATGCGCTTGAGCGATACTGCCCGGACCCAGAATAATCGTTTGCAACCCTTGGCCTTGAAACTGCCCCGCCTCGGTGGCGTAGGCCACTGCGTGATTGCAGCAGGTACCGGGCAGGTGGTCTTTAGCCAAGCGCAGTACGGCGTGGTTATCTCGGTCGGCCAGGCCTGGCACCGTTACATTCAGCGGCTCGGTCACAATCTGTACGTCCTTGCCACGCGCCCTTAGCTCGGCACTTAACGTATCGGCATACGCTTCAAAACGAGCGAATACCTCATCAAACGTCTCGGTGGGCAGGTGGCGTATTTCCCACTCGAACTGACACTCACGCGCCATGATATTGATCGCCGTACCGCCCTTGATCTTGCCAACGTGGAGGCTGGTGTGGGGTACGTTGAACGCCTCATCCACTTTGCCCTCTTTCACCAACGCCGCCATGGTGTCTTCGATAAAGGTAACCAAGCGTGCTGCTACATGTATGGCCGAAGTGCCCTGATTGACCTGGCTGCTGTGCGCTTCGCGCCCTACGACGGTGGTACGCAGATTGGTGGCGCCCTTCTGGGCCACTACGGGCTGCATGCTGGTCGGCTCACCGACAATGACATGCGCGGTGGTTGAGTAGTGCTCGTAGAAGCGCTTGATCAGCGCAGGCGCACCGACACAGCCAACCTCCTCGTCATAGGAAAAACCAAAATAGACCGGCTGCTGCAAGGGCGCCTTCACCCACGTGGGCACCATGGCAAGAGCGCAGGCAATGAAGCCTTTCATATCACAGGTGCCACGCCCGTAAAGCTTACCGTCTTGGCCGTCATGCAGGGCGAAAGGATCTGTCGACCAGGGCTGGCCTTCCACCGGCACCACATCGGTATGGCCGGAGAGCATCACCCCACCCGGCGCGTCAGGGCCTATACGGGCAATCAAGTTCGCCTTGGTGCCGCAGGGGCTCATCACCCGTTCGGAGGCGACGCCGTACTCTTCAAGATAAGCTTCGACAAACTCGATCAGCGCCAGGTTAGAGCCACGGGAGGTAGTATCGAAAGAGACCAGTTTGGTTAATAGCGCTATTGCGTCACTCATACGACTCTCATTGGTTATGCACGTTGTCTCAACCCTATCACCGCCCTCGCAGTGCGCCTACTACCAACGCCCTTGGATAAAACCCAAAGCCTTTATAAAACCTTGGTCCAGTTAGCATTCATCAAAATGTCATCTACACTCATTATTGTTCAGTGCACCCACAAATCTTAAAAAACGCATTGTGCCACCTGGCTCGCGCCAGGCCCAAAAGGAGCTTACATGTCTCGTTTTATGTTACGCGCGTTATCTACCGGTATCACCGCGGCTACGCTGAGTGTTTCCGCCCACGCCGCTACCGAGATCACTTGGTGGCACTCCATGGGCGGCGAGCTGGGCGAGCGCTTGAGCGCGCTTGCCGAAGACTTCAATGCCACTCAGGATGAGTACCGTGTTACGCCCTCCTACCGGGGTGAGTACGAACAAACCATGGTTAACACCATTGCCGCTTTCCGCGCAGGCGAGCAGCCTCACATCGTACAAATTTACGAAGTGGGCACCGGCACCATGATGGCCGCCCAAGGCGCTATCTATCCGGTGTTTGAGCTGATGGAAGAGCACGGCAACACCTTTGACCCGGCTGATTATCTGCCTGTGGTAACCGGTTATTACACCGACACCAACGGCAACATGCTCTCCATGCCGTTCAACTCGTCCACGCCAATCCTTTACTACAACAAAACCATTTTTGAAGCGGCTGGCCTCGACCCTGAATCACCGCCTACTACGTGGGCTGAGATGGGCGAGATGGGCCAACAGATTGTCGATGAAGGCGCAGCCTCTTGCGGCTTCACCATGGCCTATGCGGCCAACTGGGTCGGCCTTGAGAACTTCTCAGCGCTGCACAATCAGTCCATCGGCACCCAGGAAAACGGCTTCGGCGGGATGGATACCGAGTTTGCCTTTAACGGCGACGTACAGGCGCGCTTTTGGGACCAGTTGAAAGAGTGGTCTGATAGCGGCGTTTACAGCTACGCAGGCCCAGCAAACGGCCCGGACGCGGCACCCTCGTTCTATTCCAGCGACTGCGCGATGTACATGAACTCGTCAGCGTCACGCGCCGATGTGTTGGCTAACTCCGACTTCGACGTAGGCTTTGGCATGCTGCCCTACTACGACGACGTAGACGGCGCACCGCAAAACTCGATTATCGGCGGCGCGACTCTGTGGGTGCTTTCAGGCCATGAAGACGACGAGTACACCGGCGTTGCTGAATTCCTTGAGTACCTCTCCTTGCCTGACGTTCAGGCCGAGTGGCACCAGGGCACCGGCTACCTGCCGATTACCACTGCCGCTTATGAGCTGAGCCAAGAGCAGGGTTACTACGATGAGAACCCAGGCGCGGATATCGCTATTGAGCAGATCAACTTGAACGAGCCGACGGAAAACTCCAAAGGCCTGCGCTTTGGTAACTACCCCCAAGTGCGCATGGTTCTGGATGAAGAGTTCCAGGCCGTGCTGGCGGGCAACAAGAGCGGCCAGCAGGCCCTGGATGACGCGGCAAGCCGCGGCAATCAGATCCTGCGCGACTTTGAGGCAGCCAATAACTAAGCGCTTCTCGTTACTTGTCAACAAACCCCGGCTTTTATAGCCGGGGTTTGTTATAGGAGCCATCCCATACGCCCAAGTCACCGGGGCCTATGGGATGGCTTACTTCTTGGCAGCTGAGCACAGCGGCCAGCCGCACCAACGCCCGTACGACAGGATGTGTCATGCAGACCAAACGTTCCACCTATCAAAACCGGTGGCTCCCTTTCTTACTGTTAGCGCCGCAGTTGGCGATTACGCTGGTGTTTTTTATCTGGCCGGCAAGCCAAGCGGTTAAATCGAGCTTCGAGCGCACCGATGCATTCGGCTTTAAAACAACGTTTGTCGGTCTGGAGAACTATGCACGCGTTCTAGCCGACCCCAGCTACCTGAATGCGCTGGGGCGCACCGCGATTTTTTCTATCTCGGTGACGGTGCTTTCCATGAGTCTGGCGCTTCTACTGGCCGTTTGCGTCAATCGTGTGCTGAAGAGCGCCAAGTTCTACACCACGCTTCTGGTATGGCCTTACGCCGTCGCCCCTGTGGTAGCAGGTGTGTTGTGGTGGTTTCTGTTCAACCCCACCATCGGCCTCCTGCCGCATCTGCTCGACTGGTTCGGTATCAGCTGGAATCACCGCGTTTCGGGCACTCAAGCAATGATTTTGATCACCATTGCCGCCGCCTGGAAGCAGATCTCCTATAACTTTCTGTTTTTCCTGGCAGGGCTGCAGTCGGTTCCGCAGTCGCTCATGGAGGCAGCAGCCATTGATGGCGCGGGCCCCTTTAAGCGCTTTTGGACCATCGTGCTCCCGCTTCTATCGCCCACCACCTTCTTCCTACTGATCATCAACATCAACTACGTGATGTTCGACACCTTCGGGGTGATCGATGCCACCACCGCTGGCGGACCTGGCCAAGCCACCATGACATTGGTCTACAAGGTCTACACCGATGGCGTAGCGGGACTGAATATAGGCTCCTCATCCGCCCAGTCGGTCATGTTGATGGGCATCGTGATTATCTTGACGTTTATCCAGTTCCGATACGTGGAACGCCGGGTCAACTACTAGTGCGTTAAGGAAGTAAACATGGTTGAAAACAGACCCTTTCTAAACATTCTGACCCACCTAGTGCTCATCGCAGGCGTATTGGTGGTGGCATTTCCGGTATACGTGGCCTTTATCGCCTCAACCCACGAATCCAGCGCCTTCGTGCGTGGAGTGCTGCCGCTGCTTCCCGGCGACAACATGTTTGAATCCTACCGACAGATGCTCAGCTCCGGTTGGCAGGTAGGCGGCACGCCGCCGGTCTGGCTGATGCTGGGTAACTCGCTGATCATGGCGCTGACAATCGCGATCGGTAAGATCGCCATTTCGATTCTTTCCGCCTTTGCGATTGTCTATTTCCGCTTCCCGTTTCGCATGCTGGCGTTCTGGATCATTTTCATCACCCTGATGCTACCGGTCGAAGTTCGTATCATCCCCACCTACGCCGTTGTGGCCAACCTGGGCATGCTGAACTCCTATGCGGGGCTTACGCTTCCGCTGATTGCCTCGGCGACCGCGACCTTCCTGTTCCGTCAGTTTTTCATGACCGTGCCCGAAGAGCTGATGGAAGCCAGCCGGGTAGATGGCGCCGGGCCGATGAAGTTCTTCAAGGACATATTGCTGCCGGTATCAATCACCAATATCGCCGCTCTCTTCGTGATCATGTTTATTTACGGCTGGGTGCAGTACCTGTGGCCACTGCTGGTCACCACCGACGAAGACTTCTACACCATCGTGCTGGGCATCAAGCGCCTGATGGCCTCGTCCGACCGCGTACCCGCCTGGAACCTCATTATGGCGACGGTGACGCTTGCCATGCTGCCGCCGGTATTAGTGGTGCTGTTTATGCAAAAACTGTTCGTGAAAGGCCTGACCGAGACGGAGAAATAAGATGGCTAGCATTACCTTGGAAGGGCTTAGAAAGACCTACGCTGGCGATGTTCAGGCAGTGAAAGGCGTCGATCTTGCGATTGAAGACGGTGAGTTTGTGGTGCTGGTAGGGCCTTCGGGCTGCGGTAAATCCACACTGTTACGCATGGTGGCCGGGCTTGAAACGATTACCGACGGTACGCTCAAGATTGGTGATCGAGTGGTCAACAATCTCGAACCCGCCGAGCGCGATATCGCCATGGTGTTTCAGAACTACGCGCTCTACCCGCATATGACGGTGTACAACAACCTCGCTTACGGGTTGAAAAACCGTGGCTTTAAAAAGCCCGAGATCGAAGAACGGGTACGTAAAGCAGCCAAGATGCTTGAAATCGAAGAGTATCTGGAGCGCAAACCGCGCAAGCTCTCCGGCGGTCAGCGCCAGCGGGTGGCCATGGGCCGGGCATTAGTGCGCGAGCCCGCGGCCTTCCTGTTCGACGAACCGCTTTCCAACCTGGACGCCAAGCTGCGTGTGCAGATGCGGGTGGAGATCAAGCAGCTTCAACGGCGCTTGAAGACCACCAGCCTCTACGTCACCCACGACCAGTTAGAAGCGATGACGCTGGGCGACCGTTTGGTGGTACTGAGCGCTGGCAAAATCGAGCAGGTAGGCACGCCCATGGAGATCTACGCGCGCCCTGCGTCGATGTTTGTAGCAGGTTTTATCGGCTCGCCTGCGATGAACATGGTGCCGCTTGAATACCTGCAAACGCGCGGCACCCATGACCTGCTAGACGATCTTCCCGCCGAGACCGACACAGTCGGCATTCGCCCGGACGATATGCGCCTATCGCCACCCAATGCCCCCCACCTGGTGGTCGACTCCACGCTTGAGCTTTTTGAAGCCGCCGGCGCCGAAAGCCACCTTTACGTGCGGCTCGCCGACAGCGACCAGCCCACTGTGATTCGGGTGAGTGGCCAGCCGCCGGTCAACGAAGGCGAAACACTACGTTTCTATGTCACCCGCAAAGCGCTGCACCCGTTTAATAGCGCGACCGGCCTGCGCACGGGGGATTGAAGGTGACCAAGGCCACACATCACGGCCAGAGTAGGCAAACGCCTTCTTCTTTACGTTCAGGAGCAAGCATGGCTATGTAATCCGGGCCCATTAACCTACCTTCTCCAAAGGCCATCCAGATGCATGAGAACACGCGTTTATTAGTAGCTACCGTCAAGCAGGCAGCGAGGGAAGCGGGCGCCCTGTTGGCCGAAGGCTACTCAGGCATTGATAGAATTGTCTTCGAGCGCAAAGGCGCTTCGGATTTTGTAACGCACCATGATCAAGCCGCAGAGCGGTTAATTATTGACCACATACGCCAGCATTTCCCTGCGGTTGGCTTTTTGGGGGAAGAGAGTGGCGCCTCGCCCGCTAACAATAGCAATGTGACCGTCATTATTGATCCGCTGGATGGCACCAACAATTTTCTCCACGGCGTGCCGTTTTTCTCCGTCTCCATTGCAGTAGAACAGAACAACGAACTGATCATGGGAGCGGTTTACCACCCGTTGCTGGATGAGCTTATCTGGGCTGAAAAAGGTCAGGGTGCCTATTTAAATGACCACCGTTTAATATGCCCAAGCGCCTGCCCACTGACAGAAATGCTGGTTGCAACCTGCCCGCCCTATCATGGGAAGGGCGATTGCGACCTCAGCATACGCCAACAGGCTGCCATCATGCCGCACGTATCGGGTATCCGAAGCCCGGGCTCTGCCGCTTTGGAAATTGCTTACGTCGCGTTAGGCCGCTTTGATGCCTTCTGGTCGCAAGGCGCTAAACTTGAATGGTGGGATGTGGCCGCTGGCATTCTGATAGCACAGGAAATTGGCTTGAGGGTGACCGACATACAGGGACAGGCGGAGGCATCCTGTTTAAGGCAGAGCCTACTGATCGCCCCTTCCCAAAGTCATCAACAGCTTCTTGCCTTGCTCAACGAGGCGTAATCTGCCCCTAATCTCCTAACCTGGCCTTCCCATTACTTCCAAAGCGCAGCCCCCAAGAAACAGACAAACTAGCCTGCGCGCAGAAGTTTGATTCGACCTTTTACGAAGGCCCTAAATAAAAACAGTACGAAAAAGGGGTTCTATGGGCTAGGTTTGAAAAGCAGCATTGATTCCTCTCGGGCTTAGCGCCCCCGTTTATAGATGCGAATGGGTCTTCTACCATGCGTGCTCCCCCCTCCTTACTCGACACCCTTTATCGTACTCATGCCAGACGTGTTCAGGCGACCCTGATTCGTCTGCTGGGCGATTTCGAGCTTGCTGAGGAAGCCATGCAAGATGCCTTTGTAGCCGCGGTTCAACAGTGGCCTGCCAAAGGCTCCCCCGATAACCCTCAGGCGTGGCTGATCCGCACCGGCTATTACTGCGGAATCGATCAAATTCGTCGACGCAGTACAGCACGACGCCGGGCACATTTGCTATTACCGATGGAAGAAACCTGGGAATTCGACGATGTCGCTATCGCAGATGACTCACTGCGGCTGCTGTTTACCTGCTGCCACCCAAGCTTAAGCATAGAAGCACGCCTTGCGCTAACACTACGAGAGATGTGCGGGCTAACCACCGAACAAGTCGCCCGTGCCCTACTGATGAAACCTTCAACCGTGGCACAGCGCATCGTACGGGCAAAACGCAAGATTCGCGATGCGCATATTCCCTATGCGGTACCTGCGCCGGAGGCATTGCCCGAGCGTTTGCCGGACGTACTCCAGATTATTTACCTGGTTTTCAATGAAGGTTATTCAAGCAGTAGCGGCACGGCGGTGGTCGATATCAGCCTGACCCGCGAGGCGCTACGTCTTGGCGAGGAACTGGCAGCGTTGCTACCCCAGGGTGAAGTGTTTGGGCTACTGGCACTCATGCTGCTTACTAACGCCCGCCGGGATGCCCGCCAGGATCAACAAGGCGGCCTGGTCACACTGGAAGCGCAAAACAGGCGCTTATGGCACCAGAAGGAAATTCACACAGGTATTGAGTGGCTCGAACAGGCACTCGCCCTTACCCCTGTTGGTTTTTATACCCTCCAAGCCTCAATTGCCGCCGTACACGCCCAAGCCCATGACCCTGGGCAAACCGACTGGGCACGGGTTGTCCGGCTGTATGACGCTTTATGCCGCCATTACCCATCGCCTGTCCTGACCTTGAATCGCGCGGTGGCCGTTGCCATGCATGATTCCCCAGCAACCGGATTGAGCCTGCTTGATGAGCTATCTCATCATCCTCAACTCTCTCGCTACTATTTATTGTATGCGGCACAGGCGGATTTGCTACGTCGACAGGGTAACAATGACGCAGCGCGCGATGCCTACCAAAAGGCGCTGACACTAACTACTCAGGATCCGGAAAAACGCTTTTTGCTTAGTAAATTAGCCGAACTTTAAGCATCGTTATAAAACATCGTTATAAAAACCTTGTTATAAAAAAATAATCTGCAGGCCTGTCGATTTGCGAACACGCCAGACGTCTAGAGAGTATCCACCACAATAAAAGAGACTCTCAATGAAATTCATGCTGATACGGCGTGCCGATGCGGCCACCGAAAATGGCGTTATGCCATCCCAGGAAATGCTTGCCGCCATGGCTGATTACAACGAGCGCATGATGCAAGCCGGTGTACTCGTAAGCGGCAACGGCTTACATCCAACAAGCGATGGCTGCCTGATCCAGTTCAATAACGGCACTCCCACTATCCTCCCCGGCCCTCTGGCTCCTGCCAGTGAGCGTATCGCTGGTTATAGCGTGCTGGAGACACCTTCACTTGACGTCGCTTTGGAGTGGGCACAACAGTGGCCAACGCTGGATGCCGACGGCAACGTACTCCTTGAGCTAAGGCGCTACTTTACACTTGAGGAGTTTGAGCCCGGCGCAGGCCTGGATAAGCATCACGACCATGCTCGC
Source organism: Halomonas sp. AOP43-D1-4 (assembly GCF_052446175.1). Taxonomy (NCBI): domain Bacteria; kingdom Pseudomonadati; phylum Pseudomonadota; class Gammaproteobacteria; order Oceanospirillales; family Halomonadaceae; genus Halomonas; species Halomonas sp. AOP43-D1-4. The sequence goes on along the minus strand of NZ_JBQSVY010000005.1, from coordinate 97,915 downwards.
GTACCGGATGCCATGAATGTGTATGTCGCCTTTCCTGGCACCTGCCGGGAAGCCATGCAGTTCTATGCCGACGTGCTCGGCGGCCACATAGAGTGCTTGCTGACTTACGCAGAAACCCCAGCAGCGGAACATGTCCCCCCTTCACTGCATGACCGCATCATCCACGCCTCGCTGAACCTACGCGGTCGTCGCTTGATGGGCGCCGACATGGCGCCTGAACAGTACATGCCACCACAAGGCGTGCAGATTCAGCTGGAGTATCAGGAGATCGAGCAAGCCTCCCTAACCTTTACACGGCTTGCCGAAGGCGGAGAGGTGATCATGCCTTTTGAACCAACATTCTGGTCTGCAGGGTTTGGCATGGCCACTGACCGCTTTGGCGTGCAGTGGATGATCAATGTGTCGGCGGATAGTTGCCTTTCTACTGAAGGAGAAACGCCATGAAATATGCGGCCTTAGTGTACTACCAGGAACAACTTATTAGTGCCATGAGCGACCAGGCGTGGCATGACCTTAATCAGGAGTGCATCGCGGGGGTAGAGCGATTGAGTGCTCAAGGAAATTACCTAGCCGGTGAAGCGCTGCAGCCAATAGACACTGCTACCACGGTGCGTGTACGCAATGGCGAGACAGTGATTACCGACGGCCCGTTTGCGGAAACCAAAGAACAGCTGGCCGGTTTTTACCTGCTCGAAGCGCGTGATTTAAACGAGGCACTACAGCTAGCCAGCCGCATTCCACCCGCGAGACTCGGCAGCATTGAAGTACGCCCCATTCGAGAACTCCCGCCCAAAGCCCAGACTGGAGAAGCATCATGAGCACCACCACTCAACGCTATATTGATGGTTTCGTCGCGGCCGTGCCCACGGCTAATAAAGAAATATTCATCGAGCACGCCCGTGTTGCTGCCGAAGTTTTCAAAGAGCATGGCGCGCTGCGGGTAGTCGAGTGCTGGGGCGAGGATGTCCCCGAAGGGGAAATCACCTCTTACTCCATGGCTGTTCAGCGCAAGGATAATGAAACCATTATCTTTTCGTGGATCGAATGGCCATCCCGCGCCGTGCATGATGAGGCGATGCCCAAGGTCATGAAGGACCCGCGCTTACAGCCGGATATCAATCCAATGCCGTTTGATGGCAAGCGGGCGATATTCGGTAGTTTTGCCACGCTTATCGATGAGTGACCAAGCTTCTGCCTGGCTTTCATGACTCTGAATAAGGGCCGCCTCTGCGTAACGTCCGGACGGCCCGTCATCCACGTTTAATGCTGGCGAGCCTGGTCAGTGATGCGCCCTTCAACCTGATAATCCACGTCACCTAACGAAACCATATGGTCACGCAACATTTCCCAGTCGGTATTGCCGACAATGGTGCTGCGCTCATCCTCATAGGCGGCTTCTAACGCGGTATGGCTGTCGCCACCAGCTGCGGTAAAATGGTTGGTGGCGATGGTGTAGGTACTTTCAGGGTCTACCGGCTGCAACGTGCCATTCTGCGTCACCTTCAAGCTTACAACGCGCTCACCAACGGGTTGGCGGCTGTCATATACCAACTCGGTACCGTTCGACACCTGCAGAAAACCGCCGCTTTCATCCGGGGCATTTGCCAGTCCGATCTCGAACGTTTCCAAAAGCTCCGCGCCCGTCACACTCACCAGCGCCAGGCGATTGCCAAACGGCTGCACGGCAACCAGCTCACCCACACTCACATCACCCTGGGCGACGGGCTCACGAATACCGCCGCTATTTTGAATGGCCAGCACGGTTTCCGGGTTCACCTTGCGGGCAGCAGCAAGCTGACCATCGGCAATCAGATTGCCCAGCGCCGTTTCATCGGCACGCACGCTTTGTTCATCACCCTTGCCGTGGCGGGGGTTAGGCAGGGCTGAAACCACCCGAGCGCCCACCTGTGTATCGCGTACTTCTTCAATTTTCGCGGTATACGGCGCCAAGAGGGCAGCAGCTTCGGCGTCTGGCTCGCGCTCGGCGGTGGCAAGCAGCTCCCCGTTGGCCTCCAGTACGTTGCCATTATCATCGAACGTTACCTGCATGACGCCCAGATGCTGACCGTACTCGCCTGCCTGACCAATCACGGTGGGCGCCATCGGCTCGCCCCGGTCGTTTTCGGTCAGCATAACAGGGGCTTGCAAGTGAGTATGGCTGTGCCCACCGATGATCACGTCCACCCCCTCCACGTGCTGGGCAAGTAACAGGTCGTTGCCCATACTCGGGTCGCTGTCGTAACCCAGGTGAGTAAGCGCGACGATCTTATTGACCCCTTGGGCTTCAAACGTTTCCACCATCGCTTCAGCGGCCGCCCTATAATCGTCAATGGTTACCTTACCAGGGCTGGAGACGATCTCGCTGCCTTGCGTGCTTAGCCCGAAGATGCCGATTCGCTCGCCACCTTGCTCTACCACAATGCCGTCGTACAGATGCCCGGGCTTAGGCTTATATTCGATCCCAGCGCTGATCGAACCGCCTAATAGCTCGGCAAACTCCGGCGAGGTAGAGAAATCCAGATTCGCGCCCACAATAGGAAAGTCTGCGGCAGCAAAGAAAGCCGCAAGAGCCTGATGGCCCTCTTCCGGATCGCCCAGGTCGAACTCATGGTTACCGGGCACGAAAGCGTCATAGCCCATCAAATTCATGAACTCAACGGCGTCCTGCCCTTGGTATTCGGTGAAATAGAGCGTACCCGAAAAGATATCCCCAGCGTCCAGCAGCAAGCCATAGCCGAATTGCTCGCGCGCCTCGTCCAGCGTGGTGATGAGCTGAGGGTAGTGGTCGGTACGTCCGTGCAGGTCATTGGTATGAAAAATGGTCAGCGTATAGGGCGCAGCATACGCCGAGGTAGTCAGCAGCCCCGCCGCTATCCCTAGCGCAATACTGTGAGGAATAAGACGCATCAGTATGGTTCCTTTTATATAAGCGTTATAGCAAAACGATAGCGTGCCCTAAAAGCCTGACAAATTGGTGACGGTCCTTATGCATGTCATTTCAGCGCACTCATTTACCTTAGCTTAAGTGATACAAAAATAGCCTTTTACCTCATTTCACTCACGGCAACAGGCAGACTAAATAGCCCTCACTGTTCCAACCACCATGTCATGAGATAGAGACAAGACCGTCATCTTCGCTACACCAAAGTGTCATCAACAGCTGCCACTCTATGGAGCCATCACTCCATGCTAGGCAAGCTACAGCTGCGTCGCCTCTGATATCTCCTCTCTTGGGAAGCTCACAATGCACAAGTCACTCCTCGCGCTTGCACTCTCCACCGCCGCAACGCTGGCAACAACCGCCACCACCTATGCCAATGAAGATTTAAGCGGCATTTGCCCTAACCCACTGCGCATGGCCGATACGGGTATTGAAGGCATGGGGCCACTGGCAGAAGCGTTTGGCCCCTTCGCTGAGGCGTTTGAGGAAACGACCGGCCTTGAGCTTAAAATGTTTAGCCTAAGCAACCGTACAGCGGCGGGCACAGCGCTTCAATATGACGATGTAGACCTGGTATTTGCCGGTCCTTCGGAGTTCGTGCTGTTCGATCGCGAAAGCGATATTGAAATCCTGTTCGCCATCGAGCGCCCACACTATGGCAGCAGCTTCTATGTGCCCGCCGATAGCGATATCGAATCTCTTGAAGATTTAGCAGGCAATCGCGTAGCGCTAAAGGATGTTGGCTCTACCAGTGGACATATTTTCCCAAGCCAAATGCTGGTGGATGCCGGGCTGGATATTAACCGGGACCTGGAAATCATCATGGCTGGCGACGCGCGTATTGCTGCTCTGATCAATGGCGATGTCGATGCCATGGGCGGCGGCAATCGCGACATTGATGAGATTCAAGCCATGGATCCTAACGGCGAATACCGTGTTATCGCCACTAGCGACGTACTACCTGGCGACCCGGTGGTTATGCGGGGTTCTTTAGATGATGCCTGCAAAACAGCACTGCGTGACACGCTAAATGCCAATGCCGATACGCTGTGGAGTGCACTGATTGCCACAGAGCGCAACGAAGGCAAATTCTTAAACCGAGACTCATCACTGGGCTTTGACCGCACCAATGAAGATTACGACGTAGTCCGTCAAGCGTACGAAGCCGCGGGCATTCCCCTTTAACGGTTAGGTACCCAACATGCACAGGGACGTGCCGTTTAAAGGTTTCAACATGATAGCCTATAACTTCCCCCTCCTGGCAGTAACGCAGGAGGTTTTTGTATGAATGCGATCACGATTACTGACTTGCATAAATACTACGCAAAGCTTCACGTACTACGCGGCTTAAATCTCAGTGTTGCCCAAGGCGAATGCGTTATTTTGCTGGGCGCCAATGGATGCGGAAAATCGACACTGATGCGCTGTCTCAATGGTTTAGCACCTCACGACCAAGGCAGTATCCACATCCTTGGCGAGCCGCTAACGCGCCTGTCGACAGCCCAAATGCGCAGGCTGCGCCAGAAAATAGGCGTTGTGTTCCAGCAGTTCAATCTGGTGCAAAACGTGAGTGTTTTTCAAAACGTTTTATACGGTGCACTTGGCCAGCAGCGTTTAGGACTTCTCACCAGCCTTGCCTGTTTCGCCAGTGATGAGCTGCGCGAACGGGCGATGGCGGCGCTTGAGCGAGTAGGGTTGGCGCATAAAGCACAGGCTGAGTGTCGGGCACTTTCAGGCGGCCAACAGCAGCGCGTGGCCATCGCCAGAACACTTATGCAGGATGCCGAAATTATTATTGCAGATGAGCCTGTTGCCAGCCTCGACCCTAAAGCCGGCCGTGAAATCATGGATTTATTGCTGGATGTCGTGACAGAGCGAGGCATGACGGTGCTCTGCACGTTGCATCAGCTAGAGCTCGCCCAGCAATACGGCGACCGTATTGTAGGGATGAAAGCAGGAAGAATTGTTCTGGACTCGCCACGCCAACAGGTCGAATTAGACGATATGCAGCAACTGTATCAAGGCGAGACCCGTGTCGATCAACCACTGCTTTCGACCCCTACTCGTTTAACACCCGTTACCCACTAACTGCCGAGAGCAGCCCATGCCTACTAATCGTCCGCTTGCGACGGCGTTGCCGCCCCGATTTAAGCGACCGTCACTGTTTACCTGGGGTATTGCCCTGGCGTTTTTAGCCCTGTTTATTCAAGGGGCTATGGCGACCAATGTCACGCTTGAGCGCTTGCTGCGCGGGGTCGTCAATCTGAGCCATTTTTTGGGTCGCGCCTTCCCCCCCGATCTCAGCAATCTGGATGTATTGGCATGGTCGATGTTTGAAACGCTAAACATTGCCATTGTGGGCGTGACCATTGGGGTAATACTTAGCCTACCGTTTGCCTTGCTGTCGGCACGTAATACCACCCCCGCCTCCTGGGTTCGTACCCTAACGCGGTTTATTGTTTCGACGATGCGCACCATTCCGGACCTGATTTGGGCGCTCATTTTCGTGGTGGCCGTTGGCTTGGGCCCCATGGCCGGCGTGTTGGCGATCATCATGGACACCATTGGTTTTGCAGCGCGCTTTTTCTCGGAGCGTATCGAAGAAGTCCACCCAGGGCCTTCTGAAGCGCTTAGCGCTACCGGTGCGGGTAAGCTTTCAGTGATCGGCGGCGCAATTTTGCCGGAGACGTTGGCTTCCATGACCGCGACTAGCCTATATAGCGTCGAAAAGGCCCTGCGCTCAGCGGTTACGTTAGGCCTGGTCGGGGCTGGCGGCATCGGTGTTGAGTTAGCTGCTGCCATGCGGCTTTTCAATTTTGATCGCGCACTGACTATTATTTTATTCATTCTGGTGGTCGTGATTGCCTTTGAGCAATTGTCCTCACAAATCCGGAAACGAGTGATTTAGCGAACAATCAAATATAAGCGCTTACTTATCTAAAATCGCCGTTGGCTGTCACTATAAATGCGCTAATACAGAAGGCCGCGGCATCTCCGGAATACTCATTCATGCCACTTTTATTCCCCTTTCACGCTTTAACTTAAGTTCAATCCCGGGCCGCCCGCTTTTACAACCCTCCCCCCCTTGACTACCTTTTGACCAATACATCTGCGCATTAAAGAGGATTGATACCAGGATAAAAACAAGGGATCCATGGAGGAATGCCCACATGAACCGACCGTGCACGATTACGTTTGATGATAAAACATTAACCGGCAACGCCGATGAACCGCTAATCGACTTTCTAAAAGCCCAAGGCATTAACTTACCCAGCGTCTGCTATCACCCCTCCCTGGGGCCTATCGAAACCTGCGATACGTGCTGGGTCCATGTTAACGGCGAGATAAAACGAGGCTGTACGCTGCGTACCGAAGAGGGTCTTAACGTTTCCAGCCAAGACAGAGAGGCCGAAGCCGCTCGCCATGAAGGAATGGATCGCTTGTTAGCCAAGCACGAGCTTTACTGCACCGTGTGCGAGAACAACAATGGCGACTGCACGGTGCACAATGCGCTGGTAGAAATGCAGATCCCCATCCAGCGCTACGAATTCACGTCCAAGCCTCATGAAAAAGATACTTCTAGCCCTTTCTATACCTACGACCCGGACCAGTGCATTCTGTGCGGCCAATGCGTGGAAGCGTGCCAAAACGTCGAAGTTAATGAGACGCTGAGCATCGACTTTTCCAGCGAAGACCCGCGCGTACTCTGGGACGGTGGCGAAAAGATCAACGACTCAAGCTGCGTACATTGCGGCCACTGTGTAACGGTTTGTCCGTGTAATGCGCTGCAGGAAAACAGCATGTACGGCCAGACAGGCCCGCTGACCGCACTGCCCTGGTCGCTTAAGCGGCCGATGATTGAAATAGTTAAGGAAGTCGAAAACACCACCAGCGCCACACCCATCACCGGTGTTTCAGAACTGGATGCCGCTTTGCGCGAGCCGGGCATCAAACGTACAAAAACGGTATGCACCTACTGCGGTGTAGGCTGCGCGTTTGAGATGTGGACCCGTGATCGCAACATTCTTAAGGTTCAGCCCACGCCAGATGCCCCGGCTAACGGTATCTCCACCTGCATCAAGGGCAAATTTGCCTGGGACTTTGTAAACAGTGAAAAACGCCTCACGACACCGCTGATTCGGGAAAAGGGTCAGTTCCGTGAAGCCAGTTGGGACGAAGCGCTGGATCTGGTGGCGAGCCAACTGATAAGCGTGCGCGACACCCACGGCCCACAGAGTGTGGGCTTTATTGGCTCCAGTAAAGCCAGCAACGAAGAGGCCTACCTAACGCAGAAAATTGCCCGGCTGATCATTGGCACCAACAGCGTGGATAACTCATCCCGCTACTGCCAAAACCCGGCGACTAAAGGGCTTTTCCGCACTGTGGGTTACGGTGGCGATGCCGGTACTATCAAGGATATAGAGCAGGCTGAAGTAGTGATGCTGGTAGGCAGCAATACCGCCGAAAACCACCCAGTGATTGCCTCGCGCATCAAGTCCTCACAGAAGCTGCACGGCCAAAAGCTGGTGGTGTTCGACCCGCGCCAACATGAAATGGCCGAGCGGGCGAATCTTTTCATGCGCCCCAATGTCAGCACCGATTTAATCTGGGCGTCGGCGCTATCACGCTATATGTTCGATAACGACCTGGCCGACCATGAATTCCTCGGGCGCTGGGTCAATAACGTCGATGAGTATCGTGAATCGCTGGCGCCGTTTACGCTTGATTTTGCGGAACAGAAAACCGGCATTCCCAAACAGCAATTGATTGAGGCCGCTGAATTAATCGGCCGGGCAAAACGTGTCTGCCTGCTATGGGCCATGGGAATTACTCAACATAGCCACGGTTCGGATACCAGCACCGCGCTTTCCAACTTGCTGCTGGTCACTGGTAACTACGGCAAGCCAGGTACCGGCGGTTATCCCATGCGCGGCCATAATAACGTGCAAGGCGCCAGCGACTTTGGTTGCTTGCGCAACATGTACCCAGGCTATGAAAAGGTCACCGACGAAGATGCCCGTAAGCGGTGGGCCAAAGGTTGGGGCGTTAAGCCTGAACAGCTCTCCAGTGAAATCGGTTATGGCAACTTCCTGATGGTGCAAGCCGCCGCCGAGGACAAGCTTAAAGCCATGTACATTATTGGCGAGGAAACGGCCTTCTCCGACTCCAATACCCATAACGTCCATTCCGCATTTGAAATGCCTCGACTTTATGGTCGTGCAGGACATGTTTTTAAGCCGTACCGCGGAGTTTGCCGATGTCGTGCTGCCCGCCTGCCCCAGCGTCGAGAAAGACGGCTCCTTTGTTAATACCGAGCGGCGTATTCAGCGCTTTTATCAAGTGCTTGACCCACTGGGCGACAGCCGCCCGGATTGGCGTATTTTAACGGACCTTGCCGCGCGAATGGGCCACGACTGGGGCTATAACCATCCCGCCGAAATCATGGCAGAGTGTGCATCTATATCCCCCATGTTCGCCGGGGTCAGCTACGAGCGCCTGGAAGGCTGGAAGTCGTTGCTCTGGCCGGTTGCCGAGGACGGCACCGATACGCCACTGCGGTATACCGATGGATTTCCGACGGAGGATGGCAAAGCTAGCCTGTTTCCGCTGGAGTGGAAAGAGCCTTCAGAGGCCTCGGATAAAGAGTACGACCTGATGTTGAACAACGGTCGTCTGTTGGAACAGTTTCAGGGAACCAATCAGACTGGCCGCTCACCGGGTATTTGTGACCAGGTAGCCCATGGGTTTGTTGAAGTTAGCCCCGAGCTTGCCGCCGAGCGCGGGATCGAAGACGGTACGTGGGTCAAGATAGCTTCACGTCGGGATAGCATTGAGTTTCCAGCTATTGTCACTGAGCGTGCCGCAGGGAAAACTCTTTTTATGCCCATTCACTTCGGCAAACTGGGGGTTAACTCGCTGACCGGGGAGCATAACGATCCTGATGTGCAAACACCTGCTTATAAGGAAGTTGCCGTAAAGCTTGAAGTGCTCGACAAACACACCGCCCTCCCGCTCCCCAGTAACAACTACCGCTACGGCCACCGTACGCCCAATAAGGGCGTTGCGGTCGAGGTCAAATGGGCAAAGGATGACTACCAGCTTCCGCCTGCCCAGCAAACCAATCCGAGGAAAATGTGATGGCCGAACGAATTTCCTACGACGTGCCGCCGCCTACTATCGGCCCGGATGCTCAGGAGGAACTTGATAGGCTGGTGCAAACGCTCCATGAGCACGGTCTGCTGCGGTTTGCCAATGACATGGTTGCCTCTAATCATGAGCTAATGCGTATTGTGGTAGACGGGTTAAATAAACCTGGCTCGCTTAACACTATTCAAAACTTATCGGTCATCGTGATGACGCTTTCAACGCTACCGCCAGATCGGTTTTACCAAGTGATGTTTGCGCTTAAAGAGGGAATTGAGCAGGTTGGTAACCATCGCCATGAGGACAAGGCCAAGCACAAGGAGCAAGCACGAAGCCAAGACAAAGAAAAAGACACCGCCCCCGGCATCACCGGGGTATATCACATGCTCAAAGATGACGAGCTGTGGTATGCCCTTAAACCGGTTCTGGCTGGCCTACGGGCTTTTTCCGAGCGGCTGGACCAGCCCATAGACAAACCGGTGACGGATTTCACCGGCAAGCCTACCGAAGGGCCTTAAATGAGTTTAATCCTTCTCAAGATAGACAGTCCGAGAGGGGAAGGCAAAATCGGCATCATGACTATGCACGATGGTGATGATATTAAGGTAGATATCTTGTTGGATCGCCAGCCATTCCGCCCATTTCGTGGTCTTGGTAAAACCATAGACCATAATATTTAGTGAGGAATCCGCAAATTCGTTGAAGTAGACGAGGAGAGTCTGCGTGAAATCAATGCCGTCGTGCTTCTGAAGCATCGCGCGAATATCGTTGACGACGGCGGCAACCTTGTCGGCATCCTCGTACCTGAGGCCGACCGTAGTACTGATGCGCCTGTTATGCATCTGCCCCGGATTTTCGACGCTGATCGTTGAGAAAACGGAGTTAGGAACAAAGAGCGGGCGGTTATCGAAGGTGATGATCTTCGTCATTCTCCAACCGATTTCCTCGACGGTACCCTCAATATTACGGTCTGGAGAACGAATCCAGTCGCCAAACTTGAAGGGGCGGTCGAAATAGAGCATCACGCCGGAGAAAACATTGCTTAGAACATCCCGTCCGGCAATACCGATGGCGATACCGCCGAAGCCGCCAAAGGCCAAGAGGCCCGAAAAGCTCAGGCCCAGATGTTCACCGAACAAAAGCAGTAACACCAGCACCATTGCAAGTTTAAGGATGCGAGCGATGCTTGTGGCCGAGGTTTTATCGCTTCCCTTCGTTACCTGATCGGCCGTCAGGCGGTTAATCAGCAGGAAGGTTTGCTGCATGGCGGTCAGACCAATAGCCACCAAGGTCAGGTCGTCAATGATATCCGGCTTTATGGCGGAGACCTTTCTGTCGACCAGTATCTGATTGATGGTCTTGTTCAGAGTCAGCAGGAAACCCGCATTCGCGGCGAACAGAACAACGTGAACGGAGATGCTGTGGGACCAGCTCTTTCTTTTCCGCATGATAAAACCAGAGGCCAGCGCGACCGTCAGAAAAGCTATCAAGAGCCCCGCATTTATCCAGTCGTTGATCATCATGTTTCCGTTCCTTGTTCCAGGCGCCGCCAATTTCGCCCAGCTTCATCGCCATGTAAACCCGTGTTCATTCATAAATACCCATCCGGGCATGGCAAATCTTCTTTATTAAAACGTTATTAGAGCCTAATTAAACATATCACTTCTTAGCAACGCACTACCAATATGCTCAAGCCAAATCACAAAACGTAGTGGCATGCGCCACGACTCTTTTTAGTTGTCCGTGACAACCCTATTGTCCTAATAACACTGCAGCTCACCCAGCGGTAAAAAAATAACCAACGAATCTTTTATTATAAAATTCCTCTTTCAGTCGCTTTTATCAGGTTGTAATCTCTTAATAATAACGTCGTTAAAAGCAGGCCTATCAATAGTTAAATAAACGGCGATTGATATTTATGTCACTAGTTTTTCACTGTCCTGACTTGGCAATGTCATCGTTACCGACCACACTAAGTTAAAATATGATTAAGGGGCATATCGTTTATGCGGCTATGTATTGTGAGTGAAACGTGGTCACCCGATATCAATGGCGTTGCGCACACGCTAAGCCGCATTAACCACGAACTGCACCAGCAGGGCGTAACGGTCGATGTGATTCGCCCACGCCCCAAAGTACCCGGAAGCGCTACGCATATTGCCCAGGAAATGCAGGTTAAATCTGTCGCTTTACCTGGCTATGCGGAAGTACAGGTAGGCTTGGTAACGCCCGCTAAGCTGCGCCGCTTCTGGCGTAAGTACCGTCCTGATACGATCTATCTTGCTACCCAAGGCCCGCTTGGCTGGGCGGCACGACATGCGGCGAGGCAACTCAATATTCCTCTGGTGGCGGGCTGGCATACCAACTTTGACCACTACTGCCACGATTACGGCGTGTCCTGGTTATCCTCTGCCACGCGGCGCTATTTGCGCTACTTTCATAATGGTTGTACCACCACGCTGGTCCCCACCCATTTACAAGCCGAGACGCTACGCCGCCAAGGCATCCACGGCGTTCAAGTGCTGTCGCGTGGAATCGACGGAGAGCGCTTTTCACCCACTTTTCGAGATAGCGCGTTACGCCGTCAATGGGGAGTGAGTGACCATCAGCCCGTGGCCATTTATGTCGGTCGTTTAGCCGCTGAGAAAAACCTCACGCTACTCCAGGAAACACTGCAAGCCATGCGTGAAGTGCGCCCGGATATGGCCCAGGTCATTGTGGGTGATGGCCCAGCGCGTGCGCAGCTTGAAAAGGCGCTACCTGATGCACACTTCACCGGGTTCGTCGATAAACATGAATTAGCCCGCCACTATGCCAGCGCCGATATCTTTGTCTTCCCTTCGCTGTCAGAAACCTGGGGCAATGTGATTACGGAAGCCATGGCCAGTGGTCTGGCTGTTGTGGCCTATCGATACGCAGCAAGCGCTGAACTGATCGAAAATGATCAAAACGGAATGACGATAGCGCTTGATGATGGCGACGCGTTTCAGCAAGCGGCCGTCGAGCTTTGCCAACACCCCGCCGACCATGCACGGCTAGGGCGTGTTGCGCGCCTTCGCGCACTTGAGCAAAGCTGGTCGGGCATTGCAGACCAGTTTATACAGTACCTTCAGCAAGCCCAGGAGAATTACCATGCGTCCGCGCCCGCTTGTCGTATTCGATCGTCTTGATTTACTGGAGTGGCGCCTCTGCCAGCGGGTGACACGGCTCAACCTGTTTCGCCCGTGGCGAATTCTCTTGCAAGCCGCCAGCCGAATAGGTGACTGGCCTATCTGGGTACTGCTGATAGCCGCTCAGCCTTGGCTACAGCCGGATGGAATCTGGCGTATGGTGCAATACACCAGCATCGCACTGCTGGCGATGGCGGCTTATCGCTTAATCAAAACGCGCCTGTGCCGCGAGCGGCCCTTTATTACCTACCTGGGTGGCGTGCATTGCGGTGAGCCTGCGCGTGACCGTTACAGTTTCCCCAGTGGCCACACCATGCACGCCGTAATGTTTAGCGTACTGGTGGCGGCTCATACGCCGTGGCTACTTCCTTTGGTGGTGCCACTGGCCCTGCTAATTGCCGTTTCCCGTGTTGGCCTCGGGCTCCACTACATTAGCGATGTTCTTGCAGGCGCCGCTATGGGTTATGGCTTTGCTCTACTTAGCCTCTATTGGGCAGGCTAAGCATTAACTATTCGCCAATTTAACCACGACGCACTACGTTAAAACCAACCCTGTCATTTACTTGGTCTTGTGAAGACGGCATACGTCCTCTCGCATTCATTAAGGAGTGATGTGATGACCATGACGGTTGGTGAACTTTTTATTGCACTGGTGATTATCTCTCTCGCGCTCGTCGCAAGTAATGCGCTGCGGCTTCGGATTGGTTGGCTACGTAGGCTGTTCTTACCCAGTTCCGTCATTGCTGGTCTTGTGCTTTTATTGATGGGCCCGGACGTTATCGGCCGCTTGCTGCCTACTTTTTTTGAAGAGAGCCCCGGCCTTTTCCCCGCGTATGTACAAGAGAGCTGGTCTGCGCTACCTGGCCTTTTGATCAACGTGGTATTTGCTGCCCTCTTTATCGGTAAAACGATTCCTGGCATTCGTACTATCTGGCTGCGCGCAGGCCCCCAGGTCGTTGTTGGACAAACAATGGCGTGGGGCCAATACGTGGTGGGTCTGACGCTGGCGCTGTTGATACTTGCCCCCTTGTTTAATATGAACCCCATGGCGGGTGCCCTTATTGAAATTGGCTTTGAAGGCGGCCATGGTACGGCCGCTGGCATGGCCGATACGTTCGCTGACTTGGGGTTTGAAGAAGGCGCTGACCTTGCACTTGGTCTCGCCACCGTGGGCATTGTTTCCGGTGTACTCATTGGCACGCTCATGATTAACATTGCCGCGCGCCGCAACATCATTACGCCCAGCAACGAGAACGATGAACCTGATGACATGATCCGTGAGGACAGTCGCCCTTCTACTGAAGAGTTTAGCGAATTTAAAAAAGACCTCATGCATGAAGCAGGAACTACTGACCCGCTTAGCCTGCATATTGGGTTGGTGGGCATTGCCATTTTAATAGGTTGGCTGCTGCTCTCTGGCCTACAGTGGATCGAGCAGGTCACCTGGGCAAGCAATGGAGGCCTTGAGATATTAGCGCACGTGCCGCTATTTCCTATCGCGATGATTGGCGGCGTCATCGTCCAGTTAGTGATCACGCGCTTTGGCCTGGAGCACCATGTTTCCACACGCACCATGGCGCGAATTGCTGGCACCGCGCTTGATTTCACCATTGTCGCAGCACTTGCCACGCTGTCACTCACCACCCTGGGGGAATACTTCCTGCCCTTTTTACTGCTTGCCGTCGCCGGCATTGCCTGGGGGTTATTCGTTCTTATCGTGATTGCCCCCCGAGTGATTCCAGAAGGCTGGTTTGAGCGGGGCATTGGAGACTTTGGACAATCCATGGGGGTCACGGTGACGGGCTTATTGCTGATGAGAATGGCGGACCCCAGCAATAAATCCGGCGCGCTTGAGAGCTTTGGCTATAAGCAGCTTATGTTTGAACCGGTGGTAGGTGGTGGGTTATTTACCGCTGCTGCTCTGCCCTTGATAGGCGAGTTTGGTGCGCTCGCCATACTGGGATTTTCGGCTATTTTAACCGTCGGCTGGTTAGTCTTTGGCCTGCTGTACTTCGGACGCATGGTGCCCGACAGAGGCCGTGGCCGCTGGCAGAAACAGTAGCCCGCCGCGTTATGCTCACCCCAAACGATCATGCCCACTTGCGTGGGCATGATCGCTTAGTGTACGTATTCTTTTTAGAACGCGCCGTTGGGCGGTAACCATCAAATATCGGGCGGTATGTCTTCGTGGTTGTCTGTTGTGACCATAAAAGAACTTTTAAACATCATGTATAACCCGATGGCGGAAAACACCAAGAACAGCACAAACATGCATAACATCAATCCCATCGCCATAACGCTTGTTCCTGAAATGCGCGGCTACTGCATTGGCATGTTCTAACCGCTTAGATTTAGTGTGCTGCAAGGATAGACTAAATCGGCGGCGTCATCTGTACAAATCTTTTGCAAATTATAGCCAGGAATCAACAATTTTATAATTTTCAACAACTTAAAAAACACACACAACGCAAAAAAACCACAACGCTTACGCGAAATGGTCATTTTGCATCTCAGCCAATCCCTGGCCTCGACGATTAGCATATCCTTATGCTAATACAAATGAGCGGGTGAATGTCCTTTAACGTCCTGTTCTTCTACTTGGCTCCTGCCTTCCCTTGCTTCCTATCAATCCGCTCATGTTGTTCCTACTCATAATACTGCAGGCTTTAGGCCAACTGCCAACATAAAAACAAAAAACAAACAAAATCAAAAGTTTGAAATAAAAAACACTTTCCTAAAAACAACGAAAACCCTCTTTAGCCGTGTGTAAAAAAGGCACATGCGACAAAAATACCTGCTCATCGAATGGTCACCGTGACACCAATCACCACTTGGGAAGCTGAACGTTTGGCTATTGCTCACTTTATTTCGGCAAAAACGTACTACTTCTTACCCTAACGTGTTATTGCTGGCTAATATAAAGAGAAGGCAAGATACTTCGAAGGCGCGCTTGGTATGGGCTACTGCGTTGCTGATGGCAGCCTTACTGTTTTATGCAAGAATGGTTTTACGCAGGACTGTTTCTACTCACGACTATTTCTGATCAACAAGAAGGGATCATTCAATGAAACGCACATGGGCGATGGGTGTAGTGCTATTAACCACACTGCTGGCGATCAGCGGTTGTAATACGATTCATGGCGCGGGAGAGGATATCTCGGAAGGCGGCCAGGCGATTGAAAGAGCAGCGGAATAACCATAATGATGACCGTCT
Source organism: Halomonas sp. AOP43-D1-4 (assembly GCF_052446175.1). NCBI lineage: Bacteria > Pseudomonadati > Pseudomonadota > Gammaproteobacteria > Oceanospirillales > Halomonadaceae > Halomonas > Halomonas sp. AOP43-D1-4. Next base: position 82,446 of record NZ_JBQSVY010000005.1, on the reverse strand, counting down.
ATCTTTCACACGGCATGGAAAGCGGGCCTGGTGCCTTGAAAATTCAGGCACTCAAAGGGATCGCCGAAACGCTCGATGATTGTGAGCCGGTCGTTATGGATTACCGTGGCATGGCAGAGCCCCCCAGGCGGCTGGATCACCTGTTGGATACTCTGTCAAAACGCAATGATAATCCCGCAGCGTGTGTGCTAGCGGGTTCTAGCTTGGGAGGATGGCTGAGCGCTGCGGTTAGCGCTCAGCATCCCCTTTTAGGTTGTTTTTTACTTGCCCCTGCGCTTGGCTTACCGGCGTACCCTGAAACCTCGCCGATGATTCAGGCTCAGCTTACCCATATCATCCACGGCAGGCAGGATGATGTCGTGCTGCCCGGCCCCGTTATTGAACGCGCCCGATTACAGCAACTCTCGTTACGGATGGTCGATGACGACCATCGTCTTCACGCTAGCCTGGACACCATACTGAGCGACTTTGAGCGTTTTCTAACGCAGTGCCAAGCGCTTACCAAGCAATCAATGCTCGTTTAGCGCGCACAGTGGCAGCGTTATTCGTCTGCCAGGGCGGGTAGCAACGTCTTTAATTTACGCGTTAGTGTATTGCGCCCCCAGCCTAACAATTCTGCTGCTTCTCCTTTACGCCCACCGGTGTGCTTTAACGCCGTCTCAATCAGAATTTTCTCAACGTCGGGTACGGCCTCTTCCAACAGATGTGTATGCCCTTCGGCCAGAGCACGGTCGGCCCATTCCCGAAAGGCGCTGCGCCATTCGCCATGACCGCCGCTTTCAGTTGCCTGGGGGGAGCGTAGCTCTGGCGGTAAATCCTCCACCAGAATTTCACGCCCAGACGCCATTACCGTTAACCAGCGACAGATATTTTCCAGTTGGCGCACGTTACCCGGCCACGCCAGGCGCGTCAGGTGCTCCTCGGTTTCGGCCGTGAGTACCTTGATGTCGGTGGCAAGTTCTTTGGCGGCTTCAGCAAGAAAATGCCGTGTGAGGCGTGGGATATCCTCACGGCGTTCGGCAAGGCGCGGCAAGTGAATGCGGATAACGTTCAGGCGATGGAAAAGGTCCTCACGAAAGCGCCCGTCATCCACCAGCGACTCAAGGTTCTGGTGCGTCGCGGCGATAATCCGCACGTCAACCTTGACCGGGGTGTGCCCGCCCACTCGGTAGAACTCACCGTCGGCCAATACGCGCAGCAAGCGAGTTTGGGTTTCAGCCGGCATATCGCCGATCTCATCCAGAAACAGCGTGCCGCCGTCGGCCTGCTCAAAGCGCCCCTGGCGCTGGGCAGCGGCCCCGGTAAACGCACCTTTCTCGTGGCCAAACAGTTCAGACTCAATCAGATCACGCGGGATGGCCGCCATGTTCAGGGCAATAAACGGCTTGCCCGCCCGGGGGCTGTGCTGGTGGAGTGCCTGGGCTACACGCTCTTTACCGGTGCCCGACTCGCCATTGATGAGCACAGTAATATGCGAATGAGAGAGTCGCCCAATGGCCCGAAACACCTCCTGCATGGCCGGCGCTTCACCAATGATTTCTGCGTTCAAACCTTCGGGAACGCTGATCGGCCGTTGGCGCTCGCGCGCATGAGCCACCGCCCGGCGCACAAGCGCCAGCGCTTCATCCACATCAAACGGCTTGGGCAGGTACTCAAACGCACCGCCTTGATAAGAGGCCACTGCGCTGTCGAGATCCGAATGAGCGGTCATGATGATGACCGGCAAATCCGGGTGCGCCTCACGGATGTGCGACATAAGATCCAGCCCATCAATGCCCGGCATGCGAATGTCAGTCACCAGCACATCCGGTGGGGTTGTCAGCAGTCGTTCCAGTACGGTATCGGCGCGTTCTATGCACTCTACATCAAGATCCGGCTGTGCCAATGCACGTTCAAGCACCCAGCGGATAGCGCGATCGTCATCCACAACGACCACCCGTGCAACCTCGTTACGTGTCGCCTCTATCATGATGCTTCTCCGGTACAATTAATAACCAATGGAATCAGTAAGCGGAACTCGGTGTGCCCGGGACGTGAGTCACATTCAATCAACCCTTGATGCTGATGCAGGATCGACTGAGCGATGGACAACCCCAACCCGCTGCCTTCAGCACGCCCTGACACCATCGGGTAGAAGAGCGTCTCTTTAAGTCCTTCCTGGATACCAGGGCCGTTATCGATCACACCCACCTCGCTCACTAACCGGTGGCGCTCAGCACCCAGGGTGAACTGACGCCGGGCACGGGTGCGCAGCATCAATTCGGGCACAGGGGTCTCGGCATCGCTCATGGCCTGCACGGCGTTCCTGGCCACGTTAAGCACGGCCTGGATCATCTGCGCCTCATCCCCGGAAAGGTCCGGCAGGCTAGGGTCGTAATCGCGGTGGATGGTGATATTCGGATGTTCAGCCACCAGCAGCGTTCTTACCCGCTCCAGCACTTTGTGGATGTTCACCGGCGCGTGCTTAACAATGCGATTCGGGCCAAGCATCGAATCCACCAGATCACGCAAGCGGTCAACCTCCTCCACGATGATATGGGTAAACTCACGCAATTCAGGCTTATCCAGGTCACGCTCTAATAGCTGAGCCGCCCCGCGGATGCCGCCCAGCGGATTTTTCACTTCATGGGCCAAGCCTCGGGCTAGCACTTTGATGGTTTCCTGGCGCGTGGTTAGCGCTTCCTCGCGGGAAATTTGCATCAAGCGGTCACGAGGCTCTACTTCCAGCAGAAGCTCGTCTGCCGACAGGGGCGTCACGGTGTAATCCACCGTCAGCGCGTCACCGTTAACCGGGGTAATGCGCGCCTCGCGCTGGGTGTAGGGATGAAAGGCATCCCGCGCCTTGGCCAACACCTGGTCGATACTTTCATCACCGCCCAGCAGGGTATCCAGGCTGCTCCCCTGCACACGGCTAAAGCTTACTGCCAACAGCGCTTCGGCGGCAGGGTTCATCCAGCGTACGCGGAGCTCACCGTCCAGCAGCAGCACTGCCATGGAGAGATGTTCTAGTAAACGCTGATACATGACGTGTCCTGAATATCGCTGATAAAAATGTTCAATGCTTAAGAGAAACTGCAAAAAGCGCGCCAGGCCTTGATTCAACGAGCGTTAAGCGCGCAGCCTGCCATGGTCGATCCATCACATGCACCATTTTAGTGCATGGAGCACCGTTAAGGCGCACCCTTTCACTGGTTAAGTGCAATAAAAAACCCCGCCGAAGCGGGGTTTCAAAGCTATCGCGTTACACCGCTATTAGCAGCTGTAGTACATATCAAATTCGATGGGGTGCGTGGTCATGCGAATACGCTCCACTTCTTCCATCTTGAGTCCGATGTAGGCATCAATCATATCGTCGGTGAACACGCCACCTTCGGTCAGGAACGCACGGTCAGCGTCGAGCGCTTCCAGGGCCTGGTCCAGGCTGTTGGCAACGGTCGGTACCAACTTGCCTTCTTCTGGTGGCAGGTCGTACAGGTTCTTGTCCATGGCATCGCCAGGATGAATCTTGTTCTTGATGCCATCGATACCCGCCATTAGCAGGGCAGCAAACGACAGGTACGGGTTAGCGGTCGGGTCAGGGAAGCGGGTTTCAACGCGCTTGCCTTTGGGGCTTACCGTATAGGGAATCCGGATAGAGGCGGAACGGTTACGGGCACTGTAAGCCAGCATAACCGGCGCTTCAAACCCCGGCACCAAACGCTTGTACGAGTTGGTAGAGGCGTTGGTGAAGGCGTTCAGAGCGCGTGCGTGCTTGATCACACCGCCGATGTAATACAGCGCCATTTCCGACAGGCCTGCGTACTCATCACCGGCAAACTGGTTCTGACCATCTTTCCAGAACGACTGGTGAATATGCATACCAGAACCGTTGTCGCCAACCAGCGGCTTGGGCATGAAGGTCGCGGTTTTGCCGTACGCGTGGGCCACGTTGTGGATCACGTACTTCATTTCCTGAACTTCGTCCGCCTTCTTCACCAGCGTATTGAATTTAACGCCGATCTCGTTCTGCCCCGCATTCGCCACTTCGTGGTGGTGAACTTCAACGGTCTGACCAATCGCTTCCAGGGTGTTACACATAGCGCCACGGATATCGTGGAAGCTGTCGACCGGAGGAACCGGGAAGTAACCGCCTTTAACGCGCGGACGGTGCCCCAGGTTGCCGCCCTCTACCTGATTACTGGTCGCCCAGGCGCCCTCGTCGGAAGAAATCTTGTACATGGAACCCTGAATATCAGACTTCCAATGTACTTCGTCAAAAATAAAGAATTCAGGCTCCGGACCGAAGAAAGCAGTATCGCCCAGGCCGGTAGACTCCAGGTACGCCTCAGCGCGCTTAGCGATAGAACGCGGGTCACGGTCATAGCCCTGCATCGTGGCAGGCTCGATGATATCGCAACGCAAAATCAGAGTAGCGTCTTCGGTGAAGGGGTCGAGGAAAGCAGTGCCGTCTTCCGGGCGCAGGATCATGTCGGATTCGTTAATGCCTTTCCAGCCCTCGATTGAGGAGCCATCGAACATTTGGCCATTCTCGAAGAACTCTTCGTCTACATCGCGGGCAGGCACGGTAACGTGCTGCTCTTTACCACGAGTATCGGTGAAACGCAGATCCACCCACTTAACATCATGTTCTTCAATTAGCGCGAGAGTCTTGGCTGACATTGTGCCTCCGATATGGGCGTGGCTTAAAGCATGTAACAGTAAGCTATCGATAAAAGTGTTATTAGACAAACCCCGTCATTTAATAAAGTGCGTGCCTGACAGGCCTATCCTTTTTATTCGCTTAACGTTTGCCTGAAATTGAATCACACATCGCCTAGCGATCATTTCAAACCGGCTATTGTTGTAGCACGCCGAGAGGCATCTGCCTACGGTGGCTAGCCGCTGACAAATATAATGCAGAGAACATGCCAACCCTGCACCAACATGTCCTACGAAATCACTAACCTGTTGTTTTAAAGTATATAAAAAATGCGCCTGCATGCCTCTCTATGACGCATAAATATTTCCCGAGGCTTCTAAACACACGCTGACCTGTTTTTTTGACCCAAAATAGATCAAATATAAGTATAAGCGCACCTAATTGGCGCATAAAAAGACATTGAGCGCCCCTCTCAGCTTCCAGCCCACCGCACGGCGCGTCAACGCCCTACACTTTTAGCCGCTTGCCAAACATCATGGCCCCGGCTTTTGTGGTGTTCGCCATTTTATTGAGCAGGATAGAGCCCGTGGCACCCATCACTATCAGCAACAGCACGTAAACCGTGATAGGCAACGCCAACGGCATCACCAACGCATCGGTAATGGCAAAAAACATGGGGTGCGCCAGGTAAATACCAAACGAATACTGATTGATATAGCGCACCCAGCGAGGCGCTGTAATGTCTTTTAAATAACGCATCGCTACAAGCGTTGAGAGCATGAACAGCGGTATCACCCACACCTCCTTGGAGGAGAACTGCAACCACCCCGCCACACTGGCCGCGACCAGCAAGCAAACCAACACGACCAACCACAAAGGCCACGACAGGTACTGCATCCATAAAGGCCGCAGCGGTGCCTGGGCTCCACTATCAAAGGGGTAGTAACGCACCAACACCAGGGCCAGAAAGAACAGATATATCCAGCCCAGAGGCGCCACCCAGAGCAGATACCCCGGCAGCGCCACACCCAGCCAATACGCTACTCCCCAGTACGTCATACTCACCCAACAACTCACCCACAGCCACGGCACCGGGTTAAAGCGCCACAGCTGCCAGCGGGTAAACAGCCAATAAGCGATATAAAACTGCATGGCGATAATCAAGAAATAACCGTGCCACCCGGCGAAAACAAAGTATTCCAGCGCATTGGCGGCAAAGCCTACTGGCTCCCCTGCCATATACAGCTGAACCCACTCGGCCGTCGAGTAGATAAAGCCATATACCAGATAAGGCAGCATGACGTACTTCACCCGTTGGGCCAAAAAGCCAGGCGGCACTGCCTTGCCATAGCGCATGGCAAACACAAACACTGAAATGAACAAAAAGATCGGCGTGCCCAATACCAGCGGCAGGCGCATCAGGTCGGTGGCCAGGTTATCCACACGCTGATTAACGTGGTCCAGCAAATGAAATAAAAACACGGCCACGCAGCCGTATGCACGCAACCAGTAAATTTCCTCTATCCTTTTATGCATACCTGCTCCGTGTATGCCTGACATTCGCCTGCGCTGAACAGTCTCGGCGGGTACGGTGTACGACGCTATAACCTTGCGATAATTCCCGGAGGCTGTTTGTCGCTCTTCTCATTTTCAAGTGTATTTCACGGGTTGTTACGTTCCTTGTTGACCAGCCTGGCAGCCCTGGCGGGCCTATGGAGCCTGTTTAACACCGCCGTTGCTGGCGAGGTGCACTACGCCACCTTTGACTCGCCCACGCTGGGCCACGCCTACCCTTACACCGTGTATCTACCCGACCATTATGACGCCACTGCCGCCGAGCCTTACCCAGTGGTTTATCTGCTCCATGGCTCTTTTGGCAACGAACGAGACTGGCTAGCCAAGGGCAACCTTGCCCAAACTGCTGATCGTTTGATTCGCGCTGGACACATTCCGCCGGCCGTTTTCATCATGCCCGGTAGTCGCAGCTGGTGGGTAGACGGCCATAATGAGGCCGCCCGCAGCGCCTTTTTTAACGACTTGATGCCGCATGTTGAAAACCAGTACCGAGTGGGCGCCACGCGAGCGCTTCGCGGCGTAGGCGGACTATCCGCCGGAGGGTTTGGCGCGCTTAATTTTGCCCTGGAAAAGCCCGAGATGTTTGCCGCCGCCGCAGCGCTAAGCCCGGCAAGCTATCTTCCGTATCCGCCGAGCAACTCCTCAGCACACCGCCATCCCGCGTTCTTGGATGAACAAGGCCATTTTGATACGGCTTTATGGGACCAGCTCAACTACCCCGCTTACCTTGAAGCGTATCGCATTAACGTAACGCCCCGGCCCAGCGCAGAAGAGAGCGACATCCCGATCGTGCCACTTTACATTAGCGCAGGCCGCAGCGATGTGTACGACGCCGAGTTTCACGCCCGTAAGCTACGCCAAGCCATGGAACGCATTCAACCTAATGATGTACGCTTGGACCTCTACCCCGGCGGGCACACTTGGCGCGTTTGGCGTGCCAGTCTACCTGCGGCCTTAACCTTTATGTTTCAGCATATTGGCAAAGGTCCCATTAACCCATAACTAGCAAAACTAATAAAAACCAAACTACACTTGTGTTTTTCGGCCCACTTACAAGGAAACCACGATGCATCGACATATCGAATGGGAAGACCCCGGCAAAGACAGCGTATCCAAACTGTTTGCTAACGACCACCATGAACACGCCCGCATTGGCACCGGCGATATTTTATCCGCCCGCTACCAAGGCAAAATTGTCCACGTAAAAGTGGAAGCCTACCGAGAAGAAGACGCCGTTAGTATTGGCAGCGTTGCCGCCATCATGGACACCAAAGGCCACCATATTAAAGGCCTTCCTGATCTCAACATCGGTGACATTGTCCGGCTCCCCGATGACAAGCGCGCCTTTGAACACTGGGACAAGGACAAATAAGCGGTTCCAGCACCGTTATGACAAAGAGCCTCCATTGAGGCTCTTTTGCTTAAAGCTGAACGCTAGCGTTAATTTCAAGGCAGCGCTAAAGCCTCGCCACCTTTCAAGTATTAACCCATTCAAGCAGCGCGGCAGTAACCGTTAGCGCACCCGCGATGGAGGGATGGCCATCTAAATACCCCCAACTCATTATCGCTCGCGCAGGGATCAACTTTTCCATTATCGCTCATATCGACTACTGACGGTTCATCCCCGCCTGTGCGGGGATCGCCTTTAAGCGCCATTGACCTTAGTCATACTTAGCGATTAGCCGCCGCGCAAACCGCCTTTCACGTACATGCTACGCTTAATGCCATCCCCCTTTGATGACAGGACTTTCCCGATGCGTTTACACCCTCTTTTAGGCGTACTGCTGTGCGTTGTGGCACTGCCAGCCTTGGCGCAAACAACCGATGAGTGGGCGGGTTACGACGATGTATTTGAGCGCGGTGCGCGGCAGGCCAATATGTGGGAGTGGGGCTGGACAGGTATTTATGGCGCAAGCCTTGTAGTGGATGCTTACCAGGCCAGCGAAGCAAGCGACCGCGATGACCGTTTTGATGCGCGGATCGGTGTGGTGAAATCAGCCTTGGCGCTTGGCGGGGTGTTGCTGGATAGCCAGCCACACCAGGCGGCGTTGGCGCAGTACGAGCGTTTAAAAGCCCGTGGTGAGCTAAGCGGTGTGCAAGCGCTGGGGTTGGAACTTGCCCAGGCCGAGCGGGCACGCCGTGGCTGGGGTGAGCGGGTGAACTCACTGGTGATCAACAGCATTGCGGGCGGTATTATTGCGGCCGATGGCCGCGAGCGCGACGGGGCGATGAACTTTGCCATGGGCATGCTGGTCAATGAGCTTCAGATTTGGACCCAGCCCAACCAGGCGTCATCCGCTATTAACCGTTTTCAGCCCGCCCGCGTTTCGCTTGGCCCAGTGACGATGGACGGTGAATATGCGCTGCTGGTCTCTCCCCAGCAGATTAGCGCTACATGGCGTTACTAAAACGCCCTGTGGATAAGTTACTTTGGGATGAGTGTGTGAGCGCGTTTGTCATTGTCACGACGCGGTAAGCACGTAAAATATTCAGCAATTTTTTTGGCTTCGCCAATTGTTATGTTATAACTTATTCTATTATTAAGAGGGTACTCTGTGAGTCATCGCACGCACCGCCATAACCGGGAGGGGCCTTGCCACTTCTCTTTAATGTCATTGTCGGCCACGAAACGGCTGCTACTGGTGACGATACCGCTTGTGGCGCTGTGGGCGCTGGTGGTGTGGGCTGGTGGGTGGCCTAAATGAGTCAGCGCACAACATCACGCTTACAGCTTAAGAATTTGCACTTGGCCCAGGGGCATCGCACCGTGCTTGAGCATGTGGATGGCGATATCAGGCCGGGGGCTATTACGGCGTTAGTGGGTGCCAATGGGGCCGGTAAAAGCACTCTGATCCAGGCCATTATGGGCGAACTTCGCCCGGCAGGTGGCAACGTCATATGCAGCGTTCCTTCTGAGCGCCGTGCCTGGCTGCCCCAGCAGTTGGCGCTGGACTTAACCTTTCCCATGAGCGTGGAGGAGTTGGTCATGACCGGCAGTTGGCCAAGCCATGGGGCACTAAAAGGCTACTGTGCGGCGCACTACCGTAAAGGTCGCGACATCATGGCGCGCTTGGGTATTTCGCACTTGGCTCACCGCCCGTTAGGCGAGCTTTCCGGTGGCCAGCGCCAGCGGGCCTTGATTGGGCGTACGTTAATGCAGGAAGCCGAGCTGTTACTGCTGGATGAGCCTTTTGCCAACGTGGACAGCGACACGGTCGATATTTTAATCCGTATCCTGCGCCAGATGGCCGATGACGGTACGACGATTATTATTGTTCTGCACGATATGGACCATTTACGCCGCTTGGCCGATGAAATATTGATGTTAAACGGCGGCCATGCCCGCTGGGTGGCACCCAGTGAACTACATCATCAGCCACTGCCCGCCCAGGCAGTACCTTTTACACTGGGGGAGCACCATGCTGGAACTGCTTAATACGTGGCTGATTGCGCCGTTTGATTACGGCTTTATGCGCCGCGCGGTGGTCGGTGGGTTAGCGCTGTCCATTGCGGCCCCGCCCTTGGGCGTTTTTCTGGTGCTACGCGGCATGAGTCTGATCGGCGATGCCTTGGCGCACGCCATTATGCCGGGCGTGGCAATCGGCTTTTTACTGGCCGGGTTCTCGCTGCCCATTATGAGTATTGGCGGCGTATTGTGCGGGTTAATGGTGGCGCTACTTGCCGGGGCAGTATCGAAGATAGGCGGCCAGCGTGAAGATGCGGCCATGGCGAGCTTTTTTATTATCTCGCTGGCGGCGGGGGTCATGCTGATCTCGATGGGAGGCAGCAGCGTTGACTTAACCCACGTTCTGTTTGGGTCGATTTTGGCCGTTAACGCCACTGCATTACTACTGATTGCAGGCATCAGCACGCTGATTCTGGTGACCCTAGCGATCATCTTCCGCGCGCTGGTGGTGGAGTGTTTGGACCCGCTTTTTTTACGCGGCCAAAACCGCCGCAACGGCTGGGTGCACAGCGTGTTTTTAGCCTTGCTGGTGCTCAACATGACGGCGGGCTTTCAAACGCTGGGCACGATGATGGCGGTAGGTTTAATGATGCTGCCCGCCACTGCCGCGCGTTTTTGGAGTAGGCGCCTTGAAGGCTTGATGGCGATTGCCGTTGTGATCGCCATGGTCGCCAGTACCGGTGGCTTGCTGCTCTCTTTTCATCTGGATATTCCCTCGGGGCCGAGCATTATTCTGCTGGCCGGCGTGGGCTATCTTTTCTCGGCGATGTTTGGGCGCTACCACAGCCTGGCTGCCCGGCTAAGGCGTAAAACAGCCCCGCTCAGTGCTGAGGCATCTACGTAACATCATTCAACAGGAGTCGGTATGTCTTTACGGTTATCTTCGCGCTTATTGGTTGGCGTATCCGCCATGTTGGCACTGCCCGCGGCCATCGCAGCAGACCGCGTTCAGGTGGTGACAAGCTTCTCCATCCTGGCCGATATGGTCGAGAACGTGGGCGGTGAGCACGTTGAAGTAACATCGCTGGTGGGGCCTGACGGTGATTCGCACGTCTACTCCCCTCGCCCAAGCGATGCACGCGCACTGACAGAAGCGGATCTTGTGGTATTCAACGGCCTACTGTTCGAAGGCTGGATGGAGCGGCTCATTGAATCCAGCGGCTACAACGGCGCATTGATAACGGCCACCGATGGCATTAACAAGCTCGACTACCATGATCATGGGCACGACCACGGGCATGACCACGACCATGATCACGGACACGACCATGATCACGGACACGACCATGCGCATGGTGAATTTGATCCTCATGCCTGGCAGGATATGGCCCAAGCGCGGATTTACGTTGCCAATATTCGTGACGGGTTGATTGAGGCCGATGAAACTAACGCCGATGAGTACCAAGCTAACGCCGATAATTACCTGGCCAGCATGGCAGAAGTCGATGCTGAAATTCGTGAGCTCATCAGCGAGATCCCGGCCTCAACCAGCGTGATTACTGGCCACGACTCCTTTGGCTACTTCTCGAATGCTTACGGCGTCAACTTTTTGGCACCTACCGGCTTATCAACCGAAGTAGAACCCAGCGGCGCCAGCATGGCCGAGCTGGTGGACGTGATCAACGACCAGAACGTACAAGCCCTGTTCCATGAAAACATGACCAATCCTGCGGTCATTCAGCAACTTTCTGAAGAGACGAGCCTGCCGATTGCCGGAACACTGTATGCCGATGCGCTCTCTTCCGAGGGCGAAGCGAGCACTTACCTTGGCATGATGCGCCACAATGCGGTAGTGCTGCACGAAGCACTGGCCCAACCGGGCCATGATGACCATGCGCATGACGGCCACGACCATGCACATGACGATCATGACCATGACCATGACCATGACCACGGGCATGATCACAGCGAGCATAGCCATAGCCACTAGGCATTGGTTGCCAGGGTCAGCCACTCTCTAAAACAGGCCATGGCCTGGGTTTCTGGCCGCGACTGTAAGCGCGTCAGCCAGTACCCGCCTAAACTCACCGCGGTGCTGAACGGTTGTACCAAAGCACCGCTGGTGAGCGGGCGTGAGAACATTGAAGGCGGCGCCAGGGCAATGCCTGCACCCTGCTGTGCGGCTTCTATCATGGCAATAGAAGAGTCAAACACGATACTTCTTGGCACAGAAACACTGCTTGATAACCCCGCCGCCAGTAGCCACTGCGTCCACTCATCGGTGCGATAAGAGCGTAGCCATGTTTCACCCACGACATCAGCCGGCGTCTTTAGCCGGGTGGCGATGTCAGGCGTGCACATGACCGACAGCGAGGCTGGCAACAAGGGCTGGGCCGCAATACCGTGCCAGGCGCCCGTTCCAAAGCGGATAGCAAAGTCGAACCCGTCCGCAGCCATATCCGTACGGTTGTTATGGGTCGAAAGGCGCAGATCAATAAACGGATAACGCTCCTTAAAGTCAGCAAGCCTGGGCAACAACCAGCCGACGGCGAACGTGCCCACCGCGCCCACATTCAATACCTCCCGGTAGTTCTGCTCGCCTAATTGATCCAGCGTGTGCGTAATCTGATCAAACGACGCCTTGAGGACCGGCAGTAGCATTTCGCCCTCTTGCGTTAACATCAGCCCGCGCGGCAGGCGGGTGAACAGCGCTACCTTCAACTGGCTCTCCAGCAGTTTTACGTGATGACTTACGGCCGCTTGCGTCACGCATAGCTCGGCAGCCGCTCGGGTAAAACTCAGGTGCCTGGCCGACGCTTCAAAGGCACGCAGGGCTTTTAGTGGTAAGTAGGGACGCACGACACAGACCCCCAAATTTTTCTAATGGCTTATGCAAAATATCGCTGTTTGTCACCTTGTACGGTTCGCCGTAACGTAAGCAACGAATCAGCGGGGCCAACACCCGATGTTAACCAACAACACGTAACGGGTTTTCTGATGAACAAGATGTTAACAGCAAAGAATGCGCTTATTGTGGCAGGTTCGTTTCTTATCAGCGCTTTTGGCTATGCGAATGATGATCCGCGCAGTCTGCCGGTGGCGTCGGTGGTCAACGACACTATCGTAGCCTTGATGGACGCGCACAGTATCCCGGGCATGGCCGTAGCGGTGAGCGTTAGGGGCACACCCTATTACTTTAATTATGGGGTCGCCGATCAAGAGGCTGGCGTGCCGGTAACTACCGATATGCTGTTTGAGCTGGGTTCCGTCAGCAAGACGTTTACGGCGACGCTGGCGGCTTACGCTCAGGCCAGCGGTGCTCTGTCACTTTCTGACTCCGCCAGCCAGTACCTGCCAGCCCTTGAAGGAAGCGCCTTTGATAACATCAGCCTATTGGAACTGGGCACCTACACGGCGGGTGGGCTGCCGTTGCAGTTTCCAGATAGCGTCAACAACGAAGACGACATGGTCGCCTACTACCGCCAGTGGGCACCGACGTATGCGCCCGGCACCCATCGACTCTATTCAAATCCGAGCATTGGATTACTCGGTTACCTGACCGCCCAGCGGCTTGGAAAACCTTACGCCCAGTTGATGGAAGCGCACGTGTTTTCAGCACTCGGCCTTGAACACAGCTACTTGCAGGTACCTGAAGACGCGCAGGCGAACTACGCCTTCGGGTACTCAAAAGAGGGTGAGCCGATTCGGGTGAACCCCGGCGTATTGGATGCAGAGGCCTACGGGGTAAAGTCGAATAGCGCCGATATGCTGGCGTTCATTAACGCCAACATGGACAACTCAGCGGTGGATGAACCGCTGCGCGAAGCACTGGAAGCAACCCGGATGGGTTACGTCAACGTGGGCGATATGACCCAAGGCCTCGGTTGGGAGCGCTATGCCTACCCTGTGTCGCTTGACCAGCTACAAGCAGGCAATTCAATGGAGATGGTGCTGGAGGCGAACGAGGCCGAGCAGCTTCAGCCACCGTTACCGGCAGATGACGATGTGTGGTTTAACAAGACGGGCTCAACCAATGGCTTTGGCGCTTATGTCGCCTTTGTACCCAGCCAGCAAATAGGCATCGTGATGCTCGCCAACCGCAATTATCCCAACCAGGCACGTATTGAGGCCGCCCACCATATTCTGACGACGCTTGCGGCGACGCCCTGAAAAAAAACCGCCTTTATGCCACGAGCCTTCCTAAAGGCTCGTCATTAAAGCGCTCTTTTATGCATTGCATTTTGGGTGGTGGATAAGGAGACTTGCACTACCGCGATCCCCCCACTGCAAAGAGCCAACACCATGCGCCTTAACGCCGACTTTAGCCACTTTGCCTGCGTAACGCCGGACCAATATCAATGGGTCGATTCGCCCAGTGCAGGCGTCACACGCATGATGCTTGATCGCATCGGCGAGGAAGTCGCCAGAGCGACCAGCCTGGTACGCTACGCGCCCAATAGTCAGTTCACCGCACATACCCACGACGGCGGGGAAGAGATCCTTGTACTAGAGGGCGTGTTCGGTGATGAACACGGCCGCTACCCCGCGGGCACCTATCTGCGTAATCCTATCGGTACGGGCCACACCCCGCACATAGGCGATGAGGGCGCGCTCATCCTGGTGAAGCTTCACCAGTTTGCAGCCAATGACATTCTTCAACTGGCCGTTCCTGCTCACCGTTTACCTTGGCAGCCGGACCGTCGCCTAGGCATTACCTATAAAATGCTGCATACCTTTCACCAGGAGCGCGCCAGCCTGGAGCGGTGGGAGGCGGGCGTGACGATTGCCTACCCGACGCTGGGCGGTGGCCTGGAAGCGTTTGTTCTGGAAGGCACCTTGTGCGACGGCGATACCGAATACCCGACGGGCAGCTGGTGTCGCTACCCTCCCGGCGCCGCTCCCCAACTTAGCGCGGGCAGCGAAGGGGTCAAACTCTACTTAAAACGCGGGCACCTGCGGCTTGATTAACGTGTCAGGCCAAGAAATGGCAGCAGCGTAAGCAGTACCACCATGACGACCGCCACTATTACCAGGGTGACCTGAAAGGGATGCGCCGCCAAGCGGCGCCATAAGGTAGGTGCATCGCCTTGGCTCACGGCCTCGGCGTGCGCTTGCCGAGCCTTGGTGAAGCGCTCGGCTTGATACACCGCCAGTGCCGCTTCGGCCGCCTCACGCTGGGTTTCATCACGCAGCCAGATAGCGTCCACCCCTAAGCGGAAAAAACCGGCCTGCGTTTCATAGGTATCAAAACCATGTTCTGCCAGTAGTGAGCGGACTTCCATGGCTTCTTCATCGGTAACGTAGCGCAGCCGAAACAGCAAGTGTGCCATATCAGTCGCCCATCGCCGCCATTAGGTCGGCCTGGATAACTTCGATCCAGTAGCCGTCCGGGTCTTTCACAAAAATGACGCCCTGCATTTTGCCTTGGTCCGCCCGCTTTATGAACGTCACATCGTGCTCATCAAACCACGCCTGGGCCGCTTCCAAGTCCGGCACGCTAAAGCAGATATGTCCAAAGCCCTGCGGTTCGGCATTGCCATCGTGGTAGGCAAAATCGTCCTGGTCTTCGGTGCCCCAGTTATGGGTAAGTTCTAACAGCCCCTTTTGGCTGAAGGTCCAGGCCGTACGCGCCTGGGTATCTTCCGGCACCTGGTCGTTGGCTTCCAGGTTCGCCAGAAAGTAGAGCGAAAACTGCATCTCTTCGAAATCCAGCCGACGCAGCACCTGCATGCCAAATACCTGGGAGTAAAAGGCCAATGAACGCTCGGGGTCTTTCGCCCGCAGCATCGTATGGTTTAAGCGAAACCCTTGGGTTTTCGCAGGGGCCGGACGAACGCCTTTATGCTGTTCACCTTGCAAAGTCATCTTGGGCTCCTTGTGGGAATTATGCTGTTAAATGAATTGATTGAGCGGTTATCTTTGACAAAAACCATACCGTGTACAAGCCTATCGCTAACCGTTTCACACCGCATGATGCCGTTGTGATGACATACCATGAGGGCAGAACAGCCATTATTCCAGCCCCGCTTACCCTACCGGCCTCCCCTTACACATCGTCTGCGCTTTACAGCACCGCCCAAGGCAAGGATAGTAGCCTGACGACAGGGGCGCTTGAGACTCTCAAGCTGAGATGCACCCTTAGAACCTGAACCGGATAATACCGGCGTAGGAAGTCGCGGTGTCATCACACCCGATCTACGCTGTGAGGTGGCCATGACATCACTCCCGCTGAGCGACGCGCTTTCCGCTGTACAACGCACCACGCCGTTAGTGCACTGTATTACCAATTTTGTAGCGATGAACAGCACGGCTAACTGCCTGCTGGCTGTTGGCGCTTCCCCAGCCATGCTGCATTCAACTGAGGAAGTCGCTGAGTTTACTCGCTTGGCCGGGGCACTTTCGATCAATATCGGTACACCTTCACCACACTGGGCAGAAGGTATGCAGCTTGCCGCCAGAACGGCCAACGAGCGCAATACCCCTTGGGTATTGGACCCGGTTGCGGTGGGCGCCACCTACTACCGTCAAACGCTTTCACAAACGCTATTGGCTTTTAAGCCCAGCGTGATCCGTGGCAATACCTCAGAAATCATGACGCTTTCCGGCTTGACCCACGCGGGCCGTGGGGTGGATGCCACGGCCTCTACGGATGAAGCGCGTGAGGCCGCCATTAACCTCGCCAAGCAGCAGCGCTGTATTGTCGCGATGACCGGCGTGCAGGATTTTATTACCGATGGCACTCAGCACTGGCGTCTGAGCGGCGGGCATGCGCTTATGCCGCGTGTCACTACGCTTGGCTGTGCGTTAAGTGCCACCGTTGCCGCCTTTGTAGCGGCCAGCCCCGGAGCTCCCTTGAACGCCACGTTAGCCGCACTTACAAGCTTTGCTATCGCGGGTAGCCGCGCTGGACAACAGGCGGCAGGCCCGGGTAGTTTTCAGGTAGCCCTGTTGGACGCCTTGTATCAGCTAACACCTACAGACGTCCGTCAGTTTACCGGGCTGGAGGAAGGCTAATGCGTTTTGATCTTTCGCTTTATCTGGTCACTGACGCTCAACTCTGTAAAGCCGCAGGGCTAGAGCGCACCGTGATTGAGGCCGTCAAAGGGGGCGTCAGCTTTGTTCAACTGCGCGATAAACACGCAAGCGATCCCGACATGATTGAACAGGCCAAGCGTTTGAAAGCCGCCCTGGCGGGTAGCGGGGTACCGCTGGTGATTAATGACCGCTTGAACGTTGCCTTGCAAAGCGGCGCCGATGGGCTGCATGTCGGCCAAAGCGATACAGCGGTTCAAGAGGCACGGGCAGCCATGGGGCCAGAGGCAATTATCGGGCTTTCGATTAATACGCTTGAGCAGCTTCACGCAGCCCCCGTGGCCCTGCTCGACTACGTGGGCCTGGGCCCGGTGTTTACCACCCAAAGCAAGCAGGACCATGCTAAACCGTTGGGGTTTGAAGGCCTGGCTCAATTAGCCGCGGCCTGCACCTTGCCAAGCGTGGCCATTGGCGGGCTCAAGGCTGAACACGCCCAGCAGGTCGTTGCAGCCGGTGCCAATGGCTTGGCGGTTATCTCCGCCATTTGTGGCCAGCCTGACCCTTACCAGGCCGCACGGGCGTTGGCTCGGCCATGAACCAGCTCGACCATATTGCCGCTTTTGTCAAAGTTGCCGAGCTTGGCAGCTACACGCGGGCCGCTGAGGCGTTGGATCTTTCCCGCACGCGGGTATCACGCGTTGTCATGGCCCTTGAAGAGACGCTCGGGGTGCGGCTTATTCAGCGCACCACGCGGCGCCTGCATTTAACCGCCGAGGGCGAGCGCTACCTTGCGCATGCCCAAGCGATTTTACAGGCCCTTGATGAGGCTGCCGCCGACGTAGGCAGCGGCATTTCTGAAATAAGCGGCCGTTTACGCATCAACGGCCCCATGAGTTTTGGCATGCGCCACCTCTCCCCGCTGGTGGCGCGCTTTATGGTGGCATATCCTGGCCTGGATGTACGCCTGGATTTAGGTGACCGCCGCGTGGATCTTCTCGAAGAGGGCTACGATGTGGCCATTCGTATTGGCAACCTGCCCGACTCAAGCCTGATCGCCAGGCGCCTGACGCGCTGTCAAATGCTGTTTTGCGCATCTCCGGCGTACCTTGAAACCCATGGCGTGCCGGCAAATGCAGAGGCGCTTGCGCACCACCGCTGCCTGCGTTACCGCAGCGATTTAGCCAATAGCAACTGGCGTTTTGAACATATGACACTGACACCCCAAGGCCCGCTTGAAAGCAACAATGGCGATGTTTTAACCCATGCCGCCGAGGCAGGCATCGGTATCGCTCATCAACCCAGCTTTTTGGTAACGGAGAGCATTATCGCTGGGCGGCTGGTTCAGGTACTGCCGCACATCCCCCCCAAGATGCTGGATATTCATGCCATTTACCCTGCGCGACGCTTTTTACCTGCCAAGGTAGAGCGGTTTATTGAGTTGTTAACGGACGCCTGGGGTAGCCCGCCTTACTGGGAGCAGGAGATGGGATTGTCGCCTATTTCGCAACAGTGATGTTTGGTACGCGTGGATTATCTCTGCCGTCAATGAACGTAAAGTGTCCCCATTGAACTTTCAGCACTGCCCAATGGAGATACCCCATGAATGCATCTTCTTCCACCATGAGCACGAACCTTCAACCCCACGCCATCGCTCTGCTGCGACTATCACTTGGCGTGATGGCACTCGCCCATGGCCTGACCAAGGTGTTTGTGTTTACCCTGCCGGGCACGGTCGCCTACTTTGAGTCACTGGGCCTACCAAGCGTTATAGCCTACTTAACGATTCTGGGAGAAGTTGGCGGCGGCCTGGCCTTGATTCTGGGTATTTATACGCGCTGGATTAGCCTTGCAATGATTCCTCTGCTGCTGGGTGCTACGTCCGTGCATCTTGGCAACGGCTGGGCGTTTACCAACGCTGGCGGTGGTTGGGAGTTCCCGGCATTCTGGACCGTTGCCCTGCTCGTGCAGGCAGGTTTAGGCGGCGGCAGCTTTACACTGAACCGCCGCGTTAGCTAATCGCGTTAGGCGCACCCAAACGAGTTTATCTATCACCTTTTCTCCGCCATGCCTTTGCTCGCGCCCTGGTCACTGCCAGGGCCTTCTGCCAGGAGACGTTGTTATGCTACCCAGTCTTTTTATATCCCACGGCTCTCCCATGCTGATCCTCACCCCTACGCCTGCCCATCACTTTTTACGTTCGCTGGGCAAGCGACTGACGCCCAAGGCGATCATTGTGGTTTCGGCGCACTGGGAAAGTCAGACGCTGAAAGTCAGTAACAGCCCTTGGCCAGAAACCCTTCATGACTTCGGCGGCTTTCCCCGCGAACTGTTCGAGCAGCAGTACCCAGCACCTGGCGAGCCTGCACTGGCCAACCGCTTGGCCAAATTACTGGGCGCCTCAGAAGTGGAACGAGGGTTTGACCACGGCACCTGGGCACCTCTTTCGCTGATGTTTCCCAAGGCGGATATTCCTGTCGTTACGCTATCGCTGCCTGTGCGTTGGTCCAACGACAAGCTGGTTGAGCTGGGTAAGCGCCTGGCGCCACTGCGTGAAGAAGGTATTCTGGTGATCGGGTCGGGCAGCCTGACCCATAACCTTTACGAAACCATGCCGCTTGATAACCCAATGCCCAACTGGGTCGGCGCTTTTGCAGAGTGGGTCGACACCCAGCTTGTGAACAATGACCGTGAGGCGTTGCTTGCCTGGCAAACGGCCCCCGAAGCGAGCAGGAATCATCCAACGCCCGAGCATTTTCAGCCGTTACTGGTAGCCATGGGCGCAGGCGGTGATGTCACACCGCTCCACCGCAGCGTTGAGCATGGCGTGCTGGCAATGAACGCGTACGCCTTTGCCTAGCCTAAGCGATTGCGCGCGTACGTGTGCACTGGTGAAAAGCCGTAGTGGGTCGTGACATCAACCATAAAAAAACCCCACCAGCTCATAAAAGCTGGTGGGGTTTTTTGACATTTAAAACAAGGCTTAAAGGCTTGCGTTGACCACCATGCACTCCATGCCTTGCAGTTGTAGTTCACGGCAGGCTTCACGGGCGCGGTGCTCATCCAAAGCCACCAGGCGAGCACGGTATACCGGCGTTTGGCCTTCAAGCGTATCCACCTCCACGCGTCCGGCCAAGTTTTGCGTTAAGCGCTGGGCCGCTTGTTGGGCCAGCTGTTGAGCCTGCCCTTGCTGGCTAAATGCACCCACTTGGATACCCCAGGCGCCGGTCGGGGGAGCTTCCACCAAGCGCTCTCTTTGAATAAAGTCCTGCAAAGGGTCAGCGTTAGACGCGCGGGACGCCTCGGCCGGGCCTTCAACGGTGATCGTGGCCAGTTGCTCGTCTACGCTGGTATTGGGGGCAGGTGACAGCGTGGTCGTTTCAATACTGGCAAGCATTTGGCTTGGCGCAGGTGTTGGCGCCTTGGGGGGTGCCACGGGAGGTGTAGAACCACCAAACCCCATAAACTCCTGAGAGAAACTGGTATTGGCGACCCATGTACGCTGATCGCGCAGCTCAGCGCGCATAAAGCCTCGGTCGAGTAAATCGGCCATATGAGTATCACGCGATGAAGAGCTAAACCCTCCCATCACAATGGCAACCAGCCGCCGGCCATCATGCACCGCTGTCGTCGCGACGTTAAAGCCAGAGGCACGAATAAAGCCGGTTTTTAAACCATCGGCACCGGGATAGTCGCGCACCAGCCGATTATGACTGGTGTGGCGCTTGTCGCGATAAGTAAATTCCTGAAGACCGAAGTAATGGTAATACTGTGGAAAATCCTGCATGACACGCACCGAAAGTGTGAGCATGTCCCGCGCGGAGGTAATTTGCTGGTCATCAGGAAGTCCCGAGGCGTTGCGGAAGGTCGTGGCTGTCATACCTAACTCTCGCGCCTTTTCGGTCATAAGCCGCGCAAAGCGCTGCTCGCTACCGCCCAATGCTTCAGCCACCACAACGGCGACATCATTCGCCGAACGCACAGCCAGGGCGCGGATAGCGGTATCGACAGGAATCGTACTGCCCGCAGAAAGCCATAATTTGGTAGCGGGCATGGCCGCGGCCTGGGCAGAAACAGCGAGGGGCTCATTGAGCGTTAAAGTGCCACTTTCCAGCGCTTCAAAGGTCATGTACAGCGTCATCATTTTGGTCAGCGAAGCAGGATAACGCGGTGCATCCACATTTTCTGCGTATAAAACTTCACCGTTATCAAGGTCGACCACAATACCTGCGTAACGTGGATTCGCCTGCACGGTCGAGGTGGTGATGATCAATAGCAGTAACATCGTTACCGCTAGCCATGCCCTCGACGCCTTGTTATCGTTTACTCCCCTCGTCACCATGTCTGCCCCTTGATGATTCATTTACGCTGGAAACGAGACGCACACTTCTTCCTCGGCTTGCACGCGTACACCCCCGCATTGAATAATGCGCCATGAATCAGTTCCCAAGGGTAAACAACTGCAGCGCCAATGGCCCCGTCAATTCACTCTAGACTAGCACGCTCGTCGGACAATTTAACGTTTATAGCGGCATTACTCGATACGCCAGGCATAAAAAAACCGACCCAGCTGGGTCGGTTTTCATTCTGCTTTAAAGAGGCAGCAACTAAAGATTTACTCTTCAGCAGCGGCTTCTTCAGCAACCGGACGGTCTACTAGCTCAACGTACGCCATAGGCGCGTTGTCGCCGGTGCGGAAACCGCACTTGAGAATACGGATGTAGCCACCCGGACGCTCGGCGTAACGCGGACCCAGCTCATTGAACAGCTTGCCAACGGCTTCTTTGGAACGTGTGCGAGAGAACGCCAAACGACGGTTCGCAACGCTATCCTGCTTGGCTAAGGTGATCAGCGGCTCGATAACGCGACGCAGTTCCTTGGCCTTGGGCAGGGTTGTCTTGATGACTTCATGTTCGACCAGCGAGACAGACATGTTCTTGAACATGGCCTGACGATGCGAGCTGGTGCGATTCAGATGACGACCACTCTTACGATGACGCATGGTTGTAATTCCTTACCAAACTGGGACTCAAGTCGACACTCACGCGGTGGCCTTGTCGTCCTTCAGGCTAGCGGGCGGCCAATTTTCCAACCGCATGCCGAGGGACAAGCCGCGCGCCGCCAAAACGTCCTTGATTTCATTCAAGGATTTTTTACCGAGGTTCGGTGTCTTCAACAGCTCAACTTCTGTGCGCTGGATAAGATCACCGATATAGTAAATATTCTCGGCTTTTAGGCAGTTCGCGCTGCGAACGGTCAACTCAAGATCGTCTACGGGGCGCAATAGGATTGGATCAACGTGATCTTCTTCCTCTTCGACTTCCTGCTCTTTATCAGCTTCAAGGTCGACGAAGGCGGCCAGCTGCTCTTGCAGAATGGTCGCACTGCGACGGATAGCCTCTTCCGGATCCAAAGTACCGTCGGTTTCCAGATCGATAATCAGCTTATCGAGGTCGGTGCGCTGCTCAACACGAGCGGCTTCAACCGAGTAGGAAACGCGGCGGACAGGGCTGAAGGTGGCATCCAGCTGCAGGCGGCCAATAGCACGGGTCTCTTCATCAGAGCCACGGGCGTCAGCCGGTTCGTAGCCACGACCCAGCGCTACCTTAAGCTGAATTTTCAGCTCGGCACCTTCATTGACGTGTGCAATGACGTGGTCCGGGTTGACGATTTCGACGCTATGATCAAGCGCAATGTCGCCAGCAGTGACGACGGCTGGGCCCTGCTTGTTCAGCGAGAGCACCGCCTCATCGCGGCTGTGCATCTTGATCGCAACATCTTTCAAGTTCAGGAGGATTTCGATGACATCTTCCTGCACCCCTTCGAGCGCACTGTACTCGTGCTCTACACCCGCAATTTCAGCCTCTACCACGGCAGCGCCGGGCATAGACGAAAGCAGAATGCGACGCAGTGCATTCCCCAGGGTGTGACCAAAACCACGCTCGAACGGTTCGAGAACGATTTTGGCATGATGTGCGCTGATTTCTTCGACCTTGATGTCGCGAGGACGAAGAAACTCTGTCACTGAACGCTGCATATGAACACCTTTCAGGCTGCCAAACGGATACTGAGTTCTTAAGAACCGTACTCAAGAGCATCTGGGCGGTTAGCTTTGCTATCCCGCCCAGGCTTCAAGAAGCAGA
The DNA here is from genome assembly GCF_052446175.1 of Halomonas sp. AOP43-D1-4. Taxonomy (NCBI): domain Bacteria; kingdom Pseudomonadati; phylum Pseudomonadota; class Gammaproteobacteria; order Oceanospirillales; family Halomonadaceae; genus Halomonas; species Halomonas sp. AOP43-D1-4. Next base: position 59,654 of record NZ_JBQSVY010000005.1, on the reverse strand, counting down.
TTAATTAACGCCGCTTACTTGGAGTACAGCTCGACGATCAGGTTTTCGTTGATGTCGGCAGTCAGGTCACCGCGTTCAGGCAGAGCCTTGAAAGTGCCTTCCATCTTCTTGGCGTCGATTTCAATCCAGAGGATATCGCCACGGTTGGCCGCAATGGTCAACGCGTTTTGAATACGTGCCTGGTTCTTCGCCTTTTCGCGAATAGCAACAACGTCACCCGGCTTCACTTGGTAGGAAGCAACGTTAACGGTGCGGCCGTTCACGGAAATCGCCTTGTGGCTAACGAGCTGACGCGCTTCAGAGCGAGTCGAGCCGAAACCCATACGGTAGACGACGTTATCCAGTCGGGATTCAAGCAACTGCAACAATACTTCACCGGTCGCACCTTTCAGGCGAGCAGCTTCTTTGTAGTAGTTACGGAACTGTTTTTCGAGTACGCCATACATGCGACGTACTTTTTGCTTCTCACGAAGCTGCAAGCCGTAGTCTGAAAGACGCTGACGACGCTGGCCGTGTACACCCGGGATTTGCTCGGATTTACACTTTTTCTCGAAGGGAGTCACGCCACTCTTCAAAAAGAGATCGGTGCCTTCACGACGAGACAGTTTGCACTTCGGTCCAATATAACGAGCCATGAATCTGTCTCCTTAAACGCGGCGTTTCTTAGGCGGACGGCAGCCATTATGGGGAATGGGCGTCGCGTCTACGATGCTTTGCACGCGGAAGCCTGCGGCATTGAGTGCGCGCACGGCGGATTCACGACCGGGACCTGGGCCTTTAACCAGTACGTCTACGTTTTTCACACCATACTCGGCTGCAGCAGTCGCTGCACGCTCGCTTGCTACTTGAGCAGCGAACGGGGTGCTCTTGCGAGAACCACGAAAACCCGAACCACCGGCAGTTGCCCAAGAAAGAGCATTGCCCTGGCGGTCTGTGATCGTCACGATCGTGTTGTTAAAAGAGGCATGGATATGCGCAACGGCGTCCACTACCTGCTTTTTAACCTTTTTACGGTTACTACGCGGGTTAGCCATGTTGATGTCTATTCCTGTCGTTACGCCGGCTCTCTATTAAAGAGCCTGCGTATTATTTGCGGATCGGCTTACGCGGGCCCTTACGGGTGCGCGCGTTAGTCTTGGTCCGCTGACCACGCAGCGGAAGACTACGACGATGACGCAGACCACGGTAGCAGCCTAAGTCCATGAGACGCTTAATGTTCAGCGTAACATCACGACGAAGGTCGCCTTCTACGGTGTACTTACCAACTTCAGAACGCAGGGTATCCAGCTCTTCGCCAGATAGGTCCTGGATCTTGGTAGTCAGCGCGATACCGGCAGCAGCACAGATATGCTGCGCGCGAGTACGGCCAATCCCGAAGATATAGGTCAGCGAGATCGCCGCATGCTTGTTGTCCGGGATATTGACGCCTGCAATACGGGCCATCAGCTTACTCCGAAATTTGAGCGGCTTGCTCGTTTATTCATCTACAAAAGGCGCAACAGCATACCCCTTTAAATGCCCTAAGGCAAGGGGTATGCCGAACACCCACTTAAAACAACGTAGGAATTAACCCTGACGCTGCTTGTGCCGTGGTTCGATGCAGATGACGCGAACAGCGCCATTGCGACGAATGATCTTACAGTTACGGCACATTTTCTTTACGGAAGCTCGAACTTTCATCGTTCTTTCTCCAAAAACGGCTCGCGGCGCGCCAATCGTAAGGCGGCGCCTCAGCGCATGATGCCGCCGCTACCGTAGCCTTTCAGGTTGGACTTCTTCATCACCGAGTCATACTGATGCGACATGAGGTGTGACTGCACCTGAGCCATGAAGTCCATGATGACCACCACCACGATCAGGAGCGAGGTGCCGCCAAAAAAGAATGGCACATTCCACGCAACGATCAGGAACTGGGGCATCAAGGAAACCGCAGTGATATACAGGGCACCGAACAAAGTCAGACGCGTCATGACTTTGTCGATATAGCGAGCGGTCTGCTCGCCGGGGCGAATGCCCGGCAGGAACGCACCTGACTTTTTCAAATTGTCAGCTACATCCTTCGGATTGAAGACCAGCGCTGTGTAAAAGAAGCAGAAGAATACCACTGCCGCCGCGAAAAGCAAGATGTAAAGCGGTTGCCCAGGGGCTAATGCTTGTGATGCACGCTGTAACCACTCCATACCTTCACCTGCACCTACCCACTGACCAATAGAAGCCGGGAAGAGTAGGATACTGGACGCGAAGATCGCAGGAATAACACCCGCCATATTCACTTTCAAAGGCAGGTAGCTGCTTTGGCCTGCATACATCTTGTTGCCAACCTGGCGACGTGGGTAGTTCACTTTCAAGCGGCGTTGACCGCGCTCAATGAACACCACAAACGCGACGGTGGCAATACCTAGCACTGACAGCGCTAACAGCGGAAGGACATTCCAGGCCCCTTCGTTACGAGCAAGTTCAAACGCTTGCCCCACGGCACTGGGCAGCCCAGCGACGATACCAGCGAAGATCAGCAACGAAATACCGTTGCCGATGCCCTTCTCGGTAATCTGCTCACCTAGCCACATCATAAACACCGCGCCTGACACAAACGTAATCACGGCGGTGAAATAGAAGCTGAAGTCAGCGCTGTAAGCGATGCCTTGGCTAGCCAGACCGACCGACATACCGGTAGCCTGGACAAGAGCCAGTATCACCGTGCCGTAGCGGGTGTACTGGCTAATCTTGCGGCGGCCGGACTCACCTTCCTTCTTGAGCTGTTCAAGATGGGGTGAGACCGCAGTCATCAGCTGCATGATAATCGACGCAGAAATATAAGGCATTATGCCCAAAGCGAGGACGCTCATGCGCTCCAGGGCGCCACCCGAGAACATGTTAAACATGCCCAGGATGGTGCCCTGTTGCTCCCTAAACAAGGCAGCAAGCTGGTCAGGATTGATACCGGGAACGGGAATGTGGGCACCGATACGGTACACCACGATGGCGAGGAGCACGAAGCGCAAACGCGCCCACAGTTCACTCAGACCGCTGCCCATCGCCGGCATATTTCCTGACTTGGCCATTTAGTCCTCTACCTTGCCGCCAGCAGCTTCGATCGCTTCACGGGCACCTTTGGTGACCTTGATTCCACGAACGGTAACTGCCTTGTTCAGTTCGCCTGAAAGGATGATTTTCGCGTGTAGCGTTGCATCCTTCAGCACGTTGGCTTGCTTCAGCGTTTCCATAGTGACTTCGTCACCGGAAACCTTGGCAAGTTCAGCCAGGCGTATTTCTTCAGAGACCAATGATTTAGCAGACGTAAAACCGAATTTCGGCAAACGACGCTGCATGGGCATCTGACCGCCTTCGAAACCAGGCTTGACGCTACCGCCACTGCGTGATTTCTGACCTTTGTGGCCACGGCCGCCGGTCTTACCAAGACCGGAACCGATACCACGACCAACGCGCTTTTCAGCGGGTTTGGAGCCCGGGGCCGGGCTTAAGGTATTAAGTTTCATGGATTACTCTCCCTCAACACGCACAAGGTAATTTACCTTGTGGATCATGCCGCGAACGGCAGGGGTGTCTTCCAGTTCAACCGAGTGACCGATGCGACGCAGGCCCAGGCCTTTCATAGTAGCCTTGTGCTTGGGCAAAACGCCGATGGTGCTGCGGATCTGGGTAACCTTGATCGTTGCTGCCATGGTGCCTTACCCCGTGATCGCGTCGACAGACAGACCGCGCTTGGCGGCGATGTCTTCCGGTGCATGCATAGCAGAGAGACCTTTAACAGTCGCTCGTACCACGTTAACCGGGTTGGTGGAACCGTAGCACTTGGCCAGTACATCGTGGACGCCAGCAAGCTCTAATACAGAGCGCATAGCACCACCGGCGATGATACCGGTACCTTCGGAGGCTGGCTGCATGTAGACCTTGGAAGCACCGTGACGGGCTTTCACAGGGTACTGCAGCGTGTTGCCTGCAAGGTTAACCTTGACCATGTTGCGACGAGCCTGGTCCATTGCTTTCTGAATTGCGACCGGCACTTCACGCGCCTTGCCACGACCGAAACCAACACGACCTTTACCATCACCTACGACGGTCAGCGCGGTGAAGCCGAAAATACGACCACCCTTGACCACCTTGGCGACGCGGTTAACCTGCACTAACTTCTCTTGCAGATCACCGTTTTGCTGTTCGTTCTTCGCCATCGTAAAACCCTTTAGAATTCCAGGCCGCCTTCACGAGCGGCGTCGGCCAGAGCCTTGACGCGACCGTGATACTTAAAGCCAGCACGGTCGAAGGCCACCTGGGTGATGCCTGCTTCTTTAGCGCGTTCAGCAATCAGAGCACCGACCTTGGAGGCCGCATCTGAGTTACCGGTCGCACCCTCGCGCAGTGCTTTGTCCAGCGTTGAAGCGCTGGCCAACACTTTGCCACCATCCGGCGAGATAATCTGCGCGTAGATGTGACGCGGGGTACGGTTGACGCACAGGCGATACACGCCCAGCTCGCGGATCTTGGCGCGAGCACGGCGGGCACGACGGAGACGAGATTCTTTCTTCGCGTTCATAACCCTGCCTTACTTCTTCTTGGCTTCTTTGCGACGCACCTGCTCGTCGGCGTACCGAACACCCTTGCCTTTATACGGCTCAGGCGGACGGAAAGCGCGGATTTCCGCGGCGCACTGACCGAGCATCTGCTTATCCGCGCTTTTCAGCACGATCACGGTGTTTTTCGGCGTTTCCGCTGTGACACCTTTCGGCAGTTCGTAGTCGACCGGGTGCGAGAAGCCCAGTGAAAGATTGAGCGTCTGGCCCTTAGCTTGGGCACGATAACCGACGCCAACAATTTCGAGAGTTTTTGTGAAACCCTCGGATACGCCCGTTACCAGGTTCTGAACCAAGGCGCGGGTAGTACCGGCCATTGCCCAGCTCTTGGCAGATTCGCTCGGGGCGAAGGTCAGCTGGCCATCTTCTTGACCAATCACCACGTCCTGGTGAATGGGCAGTGACAGCGTGCCTTGGCCGCCTTTGGCGGTCAGCTGGCTAGCATCGATTTTGATCTCGACACCAGCAGGCACTTTAACCGGATATTTCGCTATGCGGGACATTCCAGCCTCCTAGAATACGGTGCAGATGACTTCGCCACCTACACCCGCCTGGCGTGCGGCACGATCGGTCATGACACCATTAGAGGTGGTGACAATCGCGATGCCCAGACCATCGGCAACCTTGGGCAGGTTGTCCTTGCCCTTGTACTGACGCAAAGACGGCTTGGAAACCCGCTGAATGTGCTCAATGACCGGCCTACCCTCAAAGTACTTGAGAGTGACGGTTAGTGCAGGCTTAGCGCCTTCAGCAACCGCAAAGTCGGTAATGTAGCCTTCTTCCTTTAGCACGCGGGCCACTTCCACTTTCAACTTGGAAGACGGCATGACTGCCGTCTCCTTGGTGGCCATCTGCGCATTGCGGATACGGGTAAACATATCCGCCAGAGTGTCTTGCATGCTCATTTAATGTGCGCTCCTGATGATTCTACGTGGCGTTACCAGCTGGACTTTTTCAGACCAGGGACGTCGCCACGCATGGCGGCTTCACGCAGCTTGTTGCGGCCAAGGCCGAACTTGTTGTAAAAACCGTGCGGACGACCCGTGATACGGCAGCGGTTACGCTGACGTACCGGGCTTGAGTCGCGCGGCAGTTGCTGCAGCTTCAGCGTCGCCTCGAAGCGCTCTTCCTCAGACGTATTCACGCTTGAGATGATTGCCTTGAGCTCAGTACGCTTGGCCGCATACTTCTCGACCAGCTGCGTACGTTTGAGCTCACGCTCTACCATACTTTTCTTAGCCATGATCCAACCCTTATTTCTTAAACGGGAAGTTCAGTGACGCTAGCAGCGCACGACCTTCCTCGTCGGTGTTGGCAGTAGTAGTGATAGTGACGTCCAGCCCCCGAATGCGATCGATTTTATCATACTCGATCTCCGGGAAGATGATCTGCTCACGCACACCCATGGAGTAGTTGCCGCGACCGTCAAAAGACTTCGGGTTAAGACCACGGAAGTCACGCACGCGAGGAATCGCAATGTTAACCAGACGGTTCAAGAAGTCCCACATACGCTCACCGCGCAGCGTTACTTTGACACCAATCGGCCAACCTTCGCGCACCTTGAAGCCCGCGATGGACTTACGTGCTTTGGTCACCAGCGGCTTTTGACCGGACAATTTCTCCAGGTCACCGACGGCATTGTCGATCAGTTTTTTATCACTAACCGCTTCACCGATACCCATGTTCAGAGTCACTTTCGTGATCCGGGGTACCTGCATAACGTTGCTGTAGCTGAACTGCTCTTTGAGTTGAGCTACGACCTCGTTTTGATAACGTTCTTTCAAGTTCGCCATTTTGCTACCCGACTCGCGTTAGGCGTCGATCTGCGTCTGCGTCGACTTGTAGATACGTACCTTGGTACCGTCTTCCTTAACTTGGAAGCCGACGCGATCCGCCTTACCGGTCTCCGAATTGAAGATGGCTACGTTGGACGCGTGAATCGGAGCCTCACGCTCGACGATACCGCCCTGATTTCCCGCCATGGGATTCGGCTTGGTGTGACGTTTAATCATGTTCACACCCGATACCACGAAGCGGTTTTCTAATACCCGCTTAACGGTACCACGTTTGCCTTTATCCTTCCCGGCGATGACGATGACTTCATCGTCACGTTTGATCTTTTGCATATCCGCCTCGCTCCTTACAGCACTTCAGGCGCTAGGGAAATGATCTTCATGAACTTCTCATTACGAAGCTCACGAGTAACCGGCCCGAAGATGCGCGTGCCGATCGGCTGTTCGTTGGTGTTATTCAACAAAACCGCCGCATTTCCATCGAAACGGATCAGCGAACCGTCACTACGACGGACGCCACTACGGGTGCGAACCACTACCGCTTTCATGACTTGGCCTTTTTTGACCTTGCCACGCGGAATAGCTTCTTTCACCGTTACCTTAATGACGTCACCAACGCGGGCGTAGCGACGGTGTGAACCGCCTAGCACCTTGATGCACTGCACCCGGCGCGCTCCGCTGTTGTCGGCGACATCCAGCATTGTCTGAGTCTGAATCATCGGTTTTCTCCAAACCTAATCTGACTGCACTGATCGGCAGACTTTAGGTAATTAACCCTTAGCCTGCTCAACCACCTCGACCAGCGTCCAGGCTTTCTTTTTGGAAAGCGGACGGCACTCCTGAATGGAAACCGTATCGCCTGCCTTAGCCTGGTTCGCCTCATCATGGGCGTGCAGCTTGGTGGAGCGCTTAACGTATTTTCCGTAGATCGGGTGACGTTCACGACGCTCGATCATAACGACGATGGATTTATCCATCTTGTCGCTCACCACCTTACCGGTGAGCGTACGGGTTTTTTTCTCTTCGGCCATCTCAATCACCTGCCTTCTCGTTGAGCACAGTCTTAACGCGGGCGATATCCCGACGGACCTGCTTGAGCAGATGAGTCTGGCTCAGTTGGCCAGTGGCCTTCTGCATGCGCAGGTTAAACTGCTCGCGGAGTAGCTCGAGGAGCTGCTCTTTGAGCTCTCCTGCTGACTTTTCACGAATTTCCTGGGCTTTCATCACATCACCGTCCGTTTCGCAAAGGTGGTGGATAAGGGCATCTTCTGTGCGGCCAGTTCAAACGCTTCACGGGCCAGCTCTTCGGATACGCCTTCAATTTCGTACAGGACCCGACCCGGTTGGATCTGGGCTACCCAGTACTCAACAGAACCTTTACCTTTACCCATACGAACTTCGAGCGGCTTCTTGGAAATCGGCTTATCAGGGAAAACGCGGATCCAGATTTTACCGCCACGCTTAACGTGACGTGTGATCGCACGACGGCCGGCTTCGATCTGACGCGCAGTGATGCGGCCGCGACCAGTAGCTTTCAGACCGTACTCCCCGAAGCTGATCTTGCTTCCGCGATGCGCCAGGCCACGGTTGCGGCCTTTCATCATCTTGCGGAATTTCATACGCTTGGGCTGTAACATCGACTCGCTCTCCCCTTACCTGGAACCTTTCTTCTTGGGCGCGTTGCCGGCAGGCTGCTGTTGCTTAGCCTTGGCACGTACTTCCTCGATACCGCCGAGGATTTCGCCCTTGAAGATCCACACTTTAACGCCGATGACGCCATAGGTGGTGTGAGCTTCGTAAGTGGCGTAGTCGATGTCCGCACGCAGAGTGTGCAGCGGAACGCGACCTTCGCGGTACCATTCGGTACGTGCGATTTCGGCACCACCAAGACGACCTGACAGCTGAATCTTGATGCCGCCAGCGCCAAGACGCATTGCGTTCTGTACCGCGCGCTTCATGGCACGACGGAACATGACGCGACGCTCAAGCTGACCCGCTACGTTAGCAGCGACTAGCTTGGCATCCAGCTCTGGCTTGCGAACTTCTTCGATGTTCACATGAACCGCAACGCCCATCATTTCGGTAAGATCGCGACGCAGACGGTCGACATCTTCACCTTTTTTACCAATCACGATACCCGGACGGGCAGTGTGAATGGTGATGCGGGCATTGTTAGCCGGACGCTCGATGTGAATGCGGCTTACGGAAGCGCTTTTAAGACGCTCTTCCAGGAAGCTGCGCACTTCGAGATCGTTATTGAGCTTATCGGCATAGGCGCCGCGCTCGGCATACCAGACAGAAGCATGGTCTTTGACGATGCCCAGTCGAATGCCTGTTGGATTGACTTTCTGACCCATCTGGTCGACTCCTACTTCTCGGCTACCTTGACGGTGATGTGGCAGGTGCGCTTCAAGATACGATCCGCACGGCCTTTGGCGCGCGGCTTGATACGCTTGAGCGTCATGCCCTCATCGACGCAGATGGTCGAGACACGCAGCTCGTCGATGTCCATGCCGTTATTTTCTTCCGCATTCGCGATGGCGGACTGAAGCACTTTCTTGACCAGTTTGGCAGCCTTCTTCGGTGAGAAGGTCAGCAGGTCAATAGCTTCGGCGACCGGTTTACCGCGCACCTGGTCAGCCACCAAACGGGCCTTCTGTGCGGATAAAGCAGCGCCACTCAGCTTAGCTGTGACTTCCATCTCTAAATCCTCTCTGGCTTACCGTTTGGCTTTCTTGTCCGCCACATGCCCGCGATATGTGCGAGTAGCAGCGAATTCGCCAAGTTTATGACCCACCATTTCCTCGGAGACGTGCACCGGGACATGCTGGCGTCCGTTATGGACCGCAATAGTCAGACCTACCATATTGGGCAGGATCATCGAACGACGCGACCAGGTCTTGATCGGTTTACGGTCGTTCTTCTCCACTGCAGCCTCTACCTTCTTCAAAAGATGAAGGTCAATGAAGGGACCTTTCTTTAGTGAACGTGGCACAGCCGTTACCTCTTAAGTTCTTGGCAATTTCGATTAACGCGTCTTGTTACGACGACGGATAATCAGCTTGTCGGTGCGCTTGTTCTTACGCGTCTTGTGACCCTTGGTCGGCATGCCCCATGGGGATACCGGGTGACGACCACCGCTAGAGCGGCCTTCACCACCACCGTGCGGGTGGTCTACCGGGTTCATCGCGACACCGCGAACAGTCGGACGCACGCCTCTCCAGCGCTTCGCACCGGCCTTGCCAAGTTGACGCAGGCTGTGCTCGGAGTTGCTCACTTCACCCAGCGTTGCGCGGCACTCAGCCAGGATCTTACGCATTTCGCCAGAGCGAAGACGCAAGGTGGCGTAGTTACCTTCACGAGCAACCAGCTGAGCGCTAGTACCGGCACTGCGAGCAATCTGCGCGCCTTTACCCGGCTTCAGTTCGATACCGTGAACGGTAGAACCAAGCGGAATGTTGCGCAGCGGCAAGGCATTGCCTTTTTTGATGGGCGCGTTGACACCAGATTCCAGCACGTCACCCGCGCTGACACCTTTCGGTGCAATGATGTAACGACGCTCGCCATCTGCATATTTCAATAGTGCAATATGCGCGCTACGATTCGGATCGTGCTCAAGACGCTCAACAGTGGCTGGGATGCCATCCTTGGTGCGTTTGAAGTCGATCAAACGGTAGTGCTGACGGTGACCACCGCCCACGTGGCGGGTGGTGATGCGACCGTTATTATTACGGCCACCGGACTTGGACTGTTTTTCCAAAAGCGGTGCATACGCACGGCCCTTGTACAGCCCCTCACCAACGATCTTGACGACGTGGCGACGACCGGCGGATGTGGGTTTGGTCTTGACGATTGCCATTATCCGTACTCCTGCCCTTATTCGGCGCCAGAGAAGTCTTCGAGCGTTTCACCCGCAGCCAGGGTCACATACGCTTTGCGGTAACCCTTACGCAGGCCAACGCCGTGTGCAGTACGTTTGGTTTTACCCTTAACGTTCAACACTTGAACGCTGCCGACCTGTTTGCCGAACAGTATTTCAACGGCTTTCTTGATCTCGGGCTTGGTAGCATCAGATGCCACCTTGAAAACGTACTGGTTGCGCTCTGCAGCCATCGCGGCCTTTTCGGTCACGTGCGGTCCAAGCAGAACCTTGAATACGCGTTCCTGGTTCATGCCAGCTTCTCCTCGAATTTACGCAGGGCGGAGACGGTGACCAGGACCTTATCAAAGGCAACCAGGCTCACCGGGTCAGCTGCCGCGACATCCACCACGTCAACGTGGGGAAGGTTGCGTGCGGCTAGATAGAGCGTTTCGTCCATTTCTTCAGTGACGATCAACACTTTCTCAAGGTTGAGCTCTTTCAGCTTGGCAGCTACCTGCTTGGTCTTGGGCGCTTCGACGCTGAACTCTTCAATTGCGACTAAACGCTCTTGACGGACAAGTTCAGACAGGATGGAGCGCATCGCCGCGCGGTACATTTTGCGGTTAACCTTCTGGGTATAGTCTTGCGGACGTGCCGCGAAGGTTACGCCGCCACTGCGCCACAGCGGAGAACGGATGGTACCAGCACGTGCACGACCGGTACCTTTCTGACGCCACGGTTTTTTACCACCACCGCGAACATCCGAACGGCTCTTTTGAGCGCTAGTACCTTGACGGCCACCAGCCAAATAGGCGGTAACAACCTGGTGAACTAGCGCTTCGTTGAATTCTTTGCCAAAAGTGGCGTCGGCTACTTCAACGGTACCCGTGCCTGCAGCAAGATTCAGATTCATTGGTAATTATCCCCTTCAGCCAGCTTTCACGGCGCTGCGAACGATAACGTCGCTGCCGGGTGCTCCCGGTACGGCGCCCTTGATCAGCAGCAGGTTACGCTCGGCGTCAACACGGACGATCTCAAGGCTCTGTACGGTGCAACGGGCGTTACCCATTTGACCGGCCATTTTCTTGCCTTTAAATACGCGACCAGGTGTTTGACACATGCCGATAGAACCCGGCGCGCGGTGCGACAGGGAGTTACCATGGCTGTTGTCTTGGGTACGGAAGTTCCAGCGCTTAACAGCACCCTGGAAGCCTTTACCCTTAGAGGTGCCGGTCACGTCGATCATTTGACCAGCTTCGAAGAGGGATACGGTGAGTTCGCCACCCACTTCTGGAGCTTCTTCGCCTTCTGCAAGGCGGAATTCCATCAGTGAACGACCAGCCTCAACACCCGCTTTGGCAAACTGACCAGCCTGCGCTTTGGTGAGGTGTTTGGCTTTACGAGAACCTGTAGTGATCTGAACCGCTGCGTAGCCGTCAGACTCAATGGTCTTAACGCGCGTCACACGATTAGGATCAACTTCAATAACGGTCACGGGCACGGATGCGCCATCTTCGGTAAAGACACGGGTCATCCCGGCCTTTGTACCGACTAAACCGATAGTCATACTCAGTCTCCTATAGTGTACGGGGCTATCACCCGCTATGGCTGCCCTTTCCAGAGCATTCCACTAGCACATTGTGTGGCGCCTCACGGCGCGGCGGCTGCTGTTCATGCGATAAATGATGAACGCTGGGCCGCAAGTGTCTAGTGTAATTAGTTGAGCTTGATTTGCACGTCTACGCCAGCGGCGAGATCAAGCTTCATCAACGCATCAACTGTTTTTTCAGTTGGCTCAACGATGTCGAGCACACGCTTGTGCGTACGAATCTCATACTGATCACGCGCATCCTTATTGACGTGCGGTGAAACCAGGATGGTGTAACGCTCGCGGTTGGTCGGCAGCGGGATCGGCCCACGAACCTGAGCACCAGTACGCTTAGCGGTTTCAACAATCTCCGCTGTGGACTGGTCGATCAGGCGATGGTCGAACGCTTTCAACCGAATGCGAATCTTTTGGTTCTGCATTTGCCCTAAACTCCAATGGATGTCGACGGCGCGAGCCGTCTACCCACGCATTCAAAGGATGCGCATTATAGGCACGCCAAAAGCCCATGTCAAACATTTGCTATTGGTGCGCAGAAAAGGGGGCTCGCGAGAGCCCCCTTCATCGATCAAGTAAATCGATTACTTAACGATTTTTGCCACAACGCCAGCACCAACGGTACGACCACCTTCGCGAATAGCGAAGCGCAGACCGTCGTCCATAGCGATCGGAGCAATCAAGGTAACAACCATCTGAACGTTGTCACCCGGCATTACCATTTCAACACCTTCCGGCAGTTCACAGGTACCAGTGATGTCAGTGGTACGGAAGTAGAACTGCGGACGGTAGCCCTTGAAGAAAGGCGTGTGACGACCACCTTCTTCTTTGGACAGTACGTAAACTTCGGCTTCAAACTCGGTGTGCGGGTTGATAGTACCCGGCTTGGCCAGAACCTGACCACGCTCAACGTCATCACGCTTGGTACCACGCAGCAACGCACCAACGTTCTCACCTGCACGACCTTCGTCGAGCAGCTTACGGAACATTTCAACACCGGTAACGATGGTTTTGGTGGTCTCGCGGATACCCACGATCTCAACTTCGCTACCCGGATTGATAATACCGCGCTCTACACGACCGGTAACAACAGTACCACGGCCAGAGATAGAGAATACGTCTTCAATCGGCATCAGGAACGGCTGGTCGACAGCACGCTCCGGCTCAGGAATGTAAGCATCCAGAGCTTTGATCAGATTAGCAACGGCGGTAGTACCCATGCCGTTCTCATCTTCACCGTTCAGAGCCATCAGCGCTGAACCAGTGATGATCGGCGTGTCATCGCCCGGGAAGTCGTACTCGTCGAGGAGCTCACGAACTTCCATCTCAACCAGCTCAAGCAACTCTTCGTCATCGACCATGTCCGCTTTATTCAGGAACACAACGATGTACGGAACGCCAACCTGGCGAGACAGCAGGATGTGCTCGCGCGTCTGCGGCATCGGGCCGTCAGCAGCAGAACATACCAGGATCGCGCCGTCCATCTGCGCAGCACCGGTGATCATGTTCTTGACGTAGTCAGCGTGCCCCGGGCAGTCAACGTGCGCGTAGTGACGCTCTTCAGACTGATACTCCACGTGGGAAGTCGCGATAGTGATACCACGCTCGCGCTCTTCAGGAGCGTTATCGATAGTATCAAATTCACGCCAATCGCCGCCGAAAACCTCAGCAGATACGCGGGTTAGGGCCGCAGTCAGAGTCGTTTTACCGTGGTCGACGTGACCGATGGTGCCGACGTTGACGTGCGGTTTGGAACGTTCGAATTTTTCCTTAGCCACTGCTATAACCTCTTTACGTTAGCTAACGGTTAACCGTTTTGATTGATGACGGCTTCAACGACGCTGGAGGGCGCCTCGTCGTACTTCGAGAACTCCATAGAGTAGCTCGCACGGCCCTGGGTTTGTGAGCGCAGGTCGGTTGCGTAACCGAACATCTCACCCAGCGGCACCGTCGCACGAATGACTTTACCAGAAGAAGAGTCATCCATACCCTGCACCAGACCGCGACGACGGCTCAGGTCGCCCATGACGTCGCCCATAAATTCCTCGGGAGTCACGACTTCGACCTTCATCACCGGCTCCAGCAGCACGGCCTTGGCCTTCCTGGCACCTTCCTTCACTGCCATAGAAGAAGCAATCTTGAACGCAGTCTCGTTAGAGTCTACGTCGTGGAAGGAGCCGTCGAACAGCGTCACTTTAACGTCGATCATCGGGTAACCCGCGATGACACCGTTTTTAAGCTGCTCGTAAGCGCCTTTCTCAACCGCAGGGACGTATTCCTTGGGAACCGTACCACCTACGATCTCAGAGTTGAATTTGAAGAAAATCTCTTCTTCGCCTTCACCCTTCTCTTCAGCAGTCAGCGGCTCAATACGCAGCAAAACGTGACCGTACTGACCACGACCACCGGACTGACGTACAAACTTGCCTTCCTGCTCAATGCTGCCACGAATAGTTTCGCGGTATGCTACCTGCGGCTTACCGATATTGGCTTCCACCTTAAACTCGCGACGCATACGGTCAACGAGAATATCCAGGTGAAGCTCACCCATACCAGAAATAATCGTCTGGCCGGTCTCTTCGTCGGTTTTCACCTGGAAAGAAGGATCTTCCTGGGCCAATTTACCCAGTGCAATACCCATTTTTTCCTGGTCAGCCTTGGACTTCGGCTCAACGGCAACCGAGATAACCGGATCCGGGAACTCCATGCGCTCAAGAACGATCTTGTTATCAATATCACACAGGGTATCACCCGTGGTGACATCTTTCAGACCGATACATGCCGCAATATCGCCAGCGAGTACTTCTTTGATCTCTTCGCGCGAGTTAGCGTGCATCTGTACGATACGGCCAACGCGCTCTTTCTTCTGCTTAACGGAGTTATATACACCGTCACCAGACTTCAGAACGCCCGAGTAAACGCGGATAAAAGTCAGCGTACCAACGAAGGGGTCGGTAGCGATCTTGAATGCCAACGCCGCAAACGGTGCGTCGTCATCGGCTTCACGCGTAGCGATGGTGCCGTCTTTATCGTCCAACTCGCCTTCGATCGCCTTAACTTCAGTCGGCGAAGGCATGTACTCGATAACACCGTCCAGCACTGCCTGAACACCTTTATTCTTAAAGGCAGAACCGCAGGTAACCAGAACAATCTCATTGGCCAGAGTACGCGTACGAAGACCCGCCTTGATCTCTTCGATCGACAGCTCGACGCCTTCCAGGTACTTGTCCATTAGCTCGTCAGAGCCTTCGGCAGCCGCTTCAACCATCTGCTCGCGATATTTCTCGGCAGTTTCTTGCAGCTCAGCCGGAATATCCACGAGTTCGAAATTCATACCCAGGCTAGCCTCATCCCACAGGATAGCCTTCATCTGAATCAGGTCGATAACGCCCTTAAAGTCTTCTTCCGTCCCCCAGTTGATCTGGATCGGCACGGCATTCGCACCCAAGCGCTCTTTCAACTGGTCAACAACCATGAAGAAATCAGCGCCAGTACGGTCCATCTTGTTAACAAAGACCATACGCGGTACTTCGTACTTATCGGCCTGACGCCATACTGTTTCGGTCTGCGGCTGAACGCCGGAAGACCCACACAGTACGACAACCGCACCATCAAGAACGCGCAATGAACGCTCAACTTCGATAGTGAAGTCAACGTGCCCAGGCGTATCGATGATGTTGATACGGTGCTCATCAAACTGCTTGGCCATACCTTGCCAGAAGGTGGTGACAGCGGCAGAGGTGATCGTAATACCACGCTCCTGCTCCTGCTCCATCCAGTCAGTCGTTGAGGCACCCTCGTGTGTTTCACCCAACTTGTGATTCAAGCCGGTATAGAACAGTACCCGCTCGGTCGTTGTGGTTTTACCCGCATCAACGTGCGCTACGATACCAATATTGCGATAACGATTAAGTGGTGTCTTGCGTGCCACGGTGAAACTCCCGTTAGTTGGCGATGCTCGTTAACTTAGCAGTGGCAAAAGTGAGCCTTACGCTACCGCCGCTATCACAGAATGATAACGGCGGGGTGTTGCAACAAAGCGACTCGACCTACCACTTCCAACGACGCCCTGCTGAAACAACGTGCATATATAAACGCAAACTTTATAAACACTGCGCTTACAAACGCCGTACTTAAAAACGTCACTCTTGAAAGGGACGCTCTTAGAAACGATAGTGCGAGAAAGCCTTGTTGGCTTCGGCCATACGATGCACGTCTTCGCGCTTCTTAACAGCAGAACCTTTACCTTCTGCGGCATCCAGCATTTCGCCTGCCAGACGCTGAACCATCGTTTTTTCACCGCGGCGACGCGCCGCGTCTACCAACCAGCGCATAGCGAGCGCTTGGCGGCGTGACGGACGAACTTCAACCGGAACCTGATAGGTCGCACCACCCACGCGGCGCGACTTCACTTCGACCATCGGCTGGATGGTTTCCAGCGCTTTGTCGAAGATTTCCAGCGGCTCTTCACTACTACGCTCGGCAACCTTGTCCAACGCACCGTAAACAATGCGCTCAGCTATGGACTTCTTGCCGCTGACCATCAGGTGGTTCATGAACTTCGCCAGACGCTCACTTCCGAACTTGGGATCCGGCAGGATTTCGCGTTTAGCTACAACTCTTCTTCTAGGCATGATAAGCCCTCAATTAAGGATCCTTCAGGTAAACCCGGAACTCGCGCTTAGTATCGACTACCCTGCACTGCCCGACCTTACTCTTATCAGACCATCATATTCGTGTTGGACATTACGTTACATACGCTGCAAACGCAGCGTGACGGCAAGCTGCCTTAAGACTTCGGACGCTTAGTACCGTACTTGGAACGGCCCTGCTTACGATTCTGTACGCCAGAGGTGTCAAGGGCGCCACGAACGGTGTGATAACGCACACCTGGCAAATCCTTTACACGACCGCCGCGAATCAGAACAACAGAGTGCTCCTGCAGGTTGTGACCTTCACCACCAATGTAAGAAGAAACTTCGAAACCGTTGGTCAGGCGCACACGGCAAACCTTACGCAGGGCCGAGTTCGGCTTCTTGGGAGTAGTGGTGTATACGCGCGTACATACGCCGCGCTTTTGCGGACAAGCCTGAAGCGCGGGCACGTCACTTTTAGTAACGGGGCGCTTGCGCGGCTTACGCACTAGCTGATTAATCGTTGCCATGGTGTTTAGCTGACTCCAATGGTTGCCTAGCCTTTAACAAATACGGGCAGCGGATGCGGGCGCACCCACCCCACTGTTAAAGGCTGCGCATTCTAAAGGCTGACCCTAGTCGACGTCAAGTCTTGCCGGCGGTTTTACCGGCAAGATAGCGCTTCCAGGGTCAGATGCTCATTTTTTACTACTCGTTTTTAGAGCTCGTCGTCAGAATCAAGTGCTGTCAACTGTGCTCCAAGCTCCTGCTCTACCTCAGTCGCTGAGGGATTGAACAGGCGCTCAACGTCTTCGCGTTTGCGGCGACGTTCAGCGTGGTGAGTCAGACCGGTACCTGCCGGAATCAGACGTCCAACTACCACGTTTTCTTTCAGGCCGCGCAGATAATCGCGCTTGCCGGTAACGGCCGCTTCGGTCAGTACGCGGGTTGTCTCCTGGAAGGAGGCCGCAGAGATGAACGATTCGGTCGCTAGGCTGGCCTTGGTGATACCCAGCAACAAGCGCTGATACTTCGCCGGGAATTTACCTTCTTTTTCGAGACGAGCATTCTGCTCCAGCACGCGCACAAGCTCAGCCTGGTCGCCGGTGATGAAGTCAGAATCGCCTGAATCGGCAATTTCGACCTTACGTAGCATCTGACGCACAATAACTTCGATGTGCTTGTCGTTGATGCCTACGCCCTGCAGACGGTAAACATCTTGCACTTCGGCCGTAATGTACTTGGCAAGCTCCGCTACGCCGAGCAAACGCAGAATATCGTGCGGATTACTCGGGCCATCGGAGATGACCTCGCCCTTCTCAACACTTTCGCCTTCAAAAACGGCGATTTGACGCCATTTCGGGATCAGCGCTTCAAACGGATCGCCAGACCCTGGCGTAATCGTCAAACGACGCTTGCCTTTGGTCTCTTTACCGAAGCTCACCACACCGCTGATTTCGGCAAGGATCGCCGGTTCTTTCGGCTTACGTGCTTCGAATAGGTCAGCAACGCGTGGCAGACCACCGGTGATATCCTTGTTACCTGATGCTTCAACCGGAATACGGGCAACCACCTCACCCACACCGATGGTGGAACCATCATCAACGGAGATAATGGAATTGCCTGGCAGCAGATATTGCACTGGCGTGTTCGAGCCGGAAACCGACACGTATTCACCGGCCGCATCTTGCAGCATGACCATCGGACGCTTGTCGCGACCAGCCATCGGGCGAGCGGCGGACTCAATGACTTCGATAGAGGAGAGACCGGTCATCTCGTCGACTGAGCGGTGCATGGTGACACCTTCGTCGAGATCGATGAACTGCGCCTTACCCTCTACTTCAGCAATGATCGGATGGGTGTGCGGATCCCACTTGGCAACCATCGCACCGGCATCAACCACGTCGCCGTCGCGCACGGAAAGCTCAGCACCGTAGGGCAGCTTGTAGTACTCACGCTCACGACCGTGATCGTCAGCCACCGCCAGGGCGCTAGAACGCGATACCACGACCAATTTGCCGTCGGCACGCTCTACGTGCTTAATGTTGTGCAGACGAACCTTACCGCCGTGCTTGACCTGTACGCTATCGACGGCCGATGAACGCGATGCCGCGCCACCGATGTGGAACGTACGCATGGTCAGCTGGGTACCCGGCTCACCGATTGACTGAGCGGCGATAACACCGACAGATTCACCGATGTTGACCTGGTGACCGCGGGCAAGATCACGTCCATAACAGGACGAACATACGCCGTGCGGTGTGTCACAGGTAATGGTTGAGCGTACGATAATCTCATCCACACCCATGGTGTCGAGTTCAGCACACCACTTCTCGTCAAGCAGCGTGTTACGCGGGATCAGGACCTCTTCAGTACCCGGGTCAACCACATCCAGCGCAACCACACGACCCAATACGCGCTGTGATAGCGGTACGATGATGTCGCCACCCTCGATAATCGGGTGCAGGGTCAGACCGTTTTCAGTACCACAGTCAACCTCGGTGATCACCAGATCCTGAGCCACGTCCACCAGACGACGCGTCAAGTAACCGGAGTTAGCCGTTTTCAGAGCCGTATCCGCCAGACCTTTACGTGCACCGTGGGTCGAGATGAAGTACTGAAGTACGTTCAGGCCTTCACGGAAGTTGGCCACGATCGGCGTCTCGATGATCGAGCCATCCGGCTTGGCCATCAGGCCACGCATACCCGCCAACTGACGGATCTGAGCGGCACTACCCCGTGCACCGGAGTCGGCCATGATGAAGACGCTGTTGAACGATTCCTGCTCAACTTCGTTACCATCGCGGTCAATAACGGTCTCTTTGGAGATACCGGTCATCATCGCCTTGGCCACTTTATCGTTGGCCTTGGACCAGATATCGATAACCTTGTTGTATTTCTCGCCCGCAGTTACCAGGCCAGAAGAGAACTGGTCTTCGATCTCTTTAACTTCAGCTTCGGCCGCGTCGACGATCTCGGTTTTGGCATCCGGGATGACGAAGTCGTTAACGCCGATAGAGGCGCCGGACCAGGTCGCCAGACGGAAACCGGTGTACATCAGTTGGTCAGCGAAGATGACCGTCGGCTTGAGGCCGGAGCGGCGATATACTTCGTTGATCAGGCCCGAAATCGCCTTCTTCTTCATCGGCTGGTCAATCAGCGCAAACGGCACGCCTTCCGGCAGAATGCGGAACAGCAGCGCACGGCCAACCGTGGTTTCGTACAGACGACGATGGAAGGACTTCTCGCCGGTCTCTTCTTCAATATCGATCTCGTCCAGGCGCACCTTGACGCGGGCATGCAGCGATACTGACTGGGTGCCGAAAGCGCGCTCTACCTCGTTGAGGTCAGAGAACACCATGCCTTCGCCCTTGGCGTTGATCTTCTCACGGGTCATGTAGTAAAGACCCAGAACAACGTCCTGCGACGGCACGATGATCGGCTCGCCGTTGGCGGGCGACAGCACGTTGTTGGTTGCCATCATCAGTGCACGGGCTTCGAGCTGGGCTTCCAGGGTCAGCGGTACGTGTACCGCCATCTGGTCACCGTCGAAGTCGGCGTTGTAGGCCGCACATACCAGCGGGTGCAGCTGGATCGCTTTACCTTCAATCAGCAGCGGCTCAAACGCCTGGATACCCAGACGGTGAAGCGTCGGTGCACGGTTAAGCAGTACCGGGTGTTCGCGGATAACATCAGCAAGGATGTCCCACACTTCCGGCAGCTCGCGCTCAACCATTTTCTTCGCGGCTTTAATCGTTGAGGCGAAGCCTAGCGACTGAAGCTTGGAGTAGATAAACGGCTTGAACAGCTCCAGTGCCATTTTCTTCGGCAGACCACACTGATGCAGGCGCAGAGTAGGACCCACGGTAATTACCGAACGGCCCGAGTAATCGACGCGCTTACCCAACAAGTTCTGACGGAAACGACCCTGCTTACCTTTGATCATGTCGGCGAGCGACTTCAGCGGGCGCTTGTTGGAGCCCGTGATCGCACGGCCACGACGACCGTTGTCAAGCAAAGCATCGACCGCTTCCTGAAGCATACGCTTCTCGTTGCGCACGATGATATCCGGCGCATTAAGGTCGAGCAGACGCTTCAGGCGGTTGTTACGGTTGATCACACGACGGTAAAGGTCGTTGAGATCGGAGGTCGCGAAGCGGCCACCGTCCAGCGGTACCAGCGGACGTAGATCCGGCGGCAGGACAGGCAGCACTTCCATGACCATCCACGCCGGCGCATTGCCGGAGTGGTAAAACGCTTCCAGTAGCTTCAAACGCTTGGAAAGCTTCTTGATCTTGGTCTCAGAGTTGGTCTGCGGAATCTCTTCACGCAGGGTATTAATCTCTTCTTCAAGATCAATATCTTTGAGCAGCTCTTGCACCGCTTCGGCACCCATGCGGGCATCGAAGTCATCGCCGAACTCTTCAAGAGCTTCAAAGTACTGCTCATCGTTCATCAGCTGACCACGCTCAAGCGTGGTCATGCCTGGATCGATAACAACGAAGGACTCAAAGTACAGCACGCGCTCGATATCACGCAGGGTCATATCGAGGAACATGCCGATACGCGACGGCAATGATTTCAAAAACCAGATGTGAGCAACCGGCGAAGCCAGCTCAATGTGCCCCATGCGCTCACGACGCACGGCTGCCTTGGTGACTTCAACGCCACACTTTTCACAAATGATGCCGCGGTGCTTCATGCGCTTGTACTTACCGCACAAGCACTCGTAATCCTTTACCGGGCCAAAAATCTTGGCGCAGAACAGACCGTCCCGCTCCGGTTTAAAGGTACGGTAGTTAATGGTCTCAGGCTTCTTCACCTCGCCAAACGACCAGGAGCGAATCATGTCCGGCGACGCCAGAGTAATCTTGATCGCGTCAAACTCTTCGGACTGAGACTGCGATTTGAGTACTTTCACCAAATCTTTCATAGCACGGCTCCTAGCTCTCTAACTCAATATCGATGCCCAGCGAGCGGATTTCCTTCACGAGTACATTGAAGGATTCCGGCATGCCTGCCTGCATGGTGTGGTCGCCATCCACGATGTTTTTGTACATCTTGGTGCGGCCTTCGACGTCGTCCGATTTGACGGTGAGCATCTCTTGCAGGGTGTAGGCCGCGCCATAGGCTTCCAGCGCCCACACTTCCATCTCACCAAAGCGCTGACCACCGAACTGTGCTTTACCACCCAAGGGCTGCTGGGTAACCAGCGAGTAAGAGCCGGTAGAACGAGCGTGCATCTTGTCGTCTACCAAGTGGTTCAGCTTCAGCATGTACATGTAGCCGACGGTGACCGGGCGATCAAACGCATCACCGGTACGGCCATCGTGCAGCACCATTTGGCCAGACTCAGGAATGTCAGCAAGCTTCAGCAAGTGTTTGATTTCGTGCTCTTCGGCACCATCAAATACCGGCGTGGCCATGGGGACACCGCCTTTCAGGTTTTTCGCCAGCGCGATAACTTCGTCATCACTGAGCGAGCCCAGATCTTCAAGGCGTGCACCCGGCGTGTTGTATACCTGGCCAAGGAAGTCACGGATCTCGGCAACCTGCTGGCCGCGCGCATCACGTAGCATAGCGTCGATTTTGACACCCAAACCACGCGCTGCCATTCCCAGGTGCGTTTCAAGAATCTGACCCACGTTCATACGCGACGGTACACCCAAGGGGTTAAGTACCACATCGACCGGCTCGCCCTTCTCATCGAACGGCATGTCTTCGATCGGCATAATCGCGGAGATAACACCCTTGTTACCGTGACGACCCGCCATCTTGTCGCCTGGCTGGACACGGCGCTTGACTGCCATGTAAACCTTGACGATTTTGAGCACGCCAGGCGCCAGGTCATCGCCCTGAGTCAGCTTGCGTTTCTTGTCTTCAAAACGCTCGTCCATCTCTTTACGACGGTTTTCCAACTGCTCGTCGGCCTGGGCCAGAAGCTCGTTGTAAGCCTCATCCTGCATGCGCAGCTTGAACCACTGCTGACGCGGCAGCTCGTCGAGGTAAGCCTCGTCCAGCACGTCGCCTTTCTTGAGGTTCGGGCCGCCATTAACCGCTTGGCCATCCAGCGTACGCTGCAGACGCTCAAACGTTGCGTCTTCAGCAATACGGTAGGTTTCCTGCAGGTCCTTACGCACTTCATCCAGCTGCATTTGCTCGATGGAGAGCGCACGTGAATCTTTTTCAACGCCGTCGCGAGTGAACACCTGAACGTCGATAACCGTACCTTTCATGCCCGTAGGAGCACGCAGGGAGGTATCTTTTACGTCAGACGCTTTCTCACCGAAGATCGCACGCAGCAGCTTCTCTTCTGGCGTCAGCTGGGTTTCGCCCTTCGGCGTTACCTTACCGACCAGAATGTCGCCCGGGCCAACTTCAGCACCGATGTACACGACGCCCGCCTCGTCCAATTTACCCAGCGCGGACTCACCGACGTTGGGAATATCAGAGGTGATCTCTTCCGGCCCTAGCTTGGTGTCGCGAGACACACAGGTCAGTTCCTGAATGTGGATCGTGGTGAAACGGTCTTCTTGAACGACCCGCTCAGAGAGCAGGATGGAGTCCTCGAAGTTGTAGCCGTTCCAGGGCATGAACGCGATGCGCATGTTCTGACCCAGTGCCAGGTCACCCATGTCAACAGACGGGCCGTCAGCCAGAATATCGCCACGTGCAACGCTGTCGCCAGGGCGCACAATGGGGCGCTGGTTCATACAGGTGTTCTGGTTCGAACGGGTGTACTTGGTCAGGTTGTAGATATCAACGCCAGCTTCACCACCGATGATCTCATCTTCACTAACCCGTACTACCACACGACGCGCATCGACGGAGTCGATCACACCGCCACGACGCGCCACGGCACATACGCCGGAGTCACGCGCAACGAAGCGCTCCATGCCGGTGCCTACCAGCGGCTTGTCCGCACGCAGAGTAGGAACGGCCTGACGCTGCATGTTCGCACCCATCAAGGCGCGGTTAGCATCATCGTGCTCCAGGAACGGGATCAGGGCAGCCGCCACTGACACGACCTGGCGAGGAGAAACGTCCATCAGCGTCACTTGCTCAGGACGCATAAAGGTGGTTTCACCACGGTGACGCACCTGAACCAGGTCGTCAGAAAGCTTATTGGACTCATCTACCGCTGCAGAAGCCTGAGCGATGATGTAGTCACCCTCTTCAATAGCAGAGAGGTGCACGATATCGTCAGTTACCTGACCCGCATTCACCTTACGGTACGGCGTTTCGAGGAAGCCGTAGCTGTTGGTGTGGCTGTAGGTGGCCAGCGAGTTGATCAGACCGATGTTCGGTCCTTCAGGCGTTTCGATCGGGCATAAACGGCCGTAGTGCGTGGCGTGTACGTCACGTACTTCAAAGCCAGCGCGCTCACGGGTCAAACCACCCGGGCCGAGTGCAGACACACGACGCTTGTGGGTAACTTCCGAAAGCGGGTTGTTCTGGTCCATGAACTGGGACAGCTGGCTTGAACCGAAGAACTCTTTCACCGCCGCTGCCACTGGCTTGGCGTTGATCAAGTCCTGGGGCATCAGGCCTTCGCTTTCCGCCATGGAAAGACGCTCTTTTACCGCACGCTCAACGCGTACCAGACCGACACGGAACTGGTTCTCGGCCATTTCGCCCACACAGCGAATACGACGGTTACCCAGGTGATCGATATCATCAACGTCACCAAAGCCGTTACGGATATTGATCAGCTCGCGCAGCACATCGAGGATGTCCTTGCGATCCAGTACGCCGGAACCCGTGTCGGATTCACGACGCAGGCGACGGTTGAACTTCATGCGGCCTACGCCCGACAGGTCGTAGCGGTCCTCAGAGAAGAACAGGTTGTTAAACAACGTCTCGGCAGACTCTTTTGTGGGCGGCTCGCCGGGACGCATCATGCGATAAATTTCAACGAGCGCTTCAAGTGCGGAGCCAGTCGTATCCAACTTTAAGGTGTCGGAAATGAACGAGCCGCAGTCGAGGTCGTTGGTGTAAAGCGTTTCAATGCGCTTGATGCTGCCTTGCGCCATGCGCTCAAGCACTTCAGGGGTAATTTCGGTGTTGCACGGGCAGATCAGCTCACCGGTTTTGGTGTCAATCTGATCCTTGGCCAGCGTTTTACCGAACAGGTATTCCATCGGTACTTCCAGACGCTCAAGGCCGGCTTTTTCAAGCTGACGAATGTGCTTCTGAGTAATCCGACGACCTTCTTCAACAATAATGTCGCCGTTGCCATCCTTGATATCAAAGGTGGCGGTTTCGCCGCGCAGACGCGAGGGTACCAGCTCCACGGAGAAGCCAGACTTCTCGATGTGGAAAACGCTGGTTTCGAAGAACTCACCAAGGATTTCTTCAGTACTCATGCCTAACGCACGCATCAGCACCGAGGCCGGCAGTTTACGGCGACGGTCAATACGTACAAACACGTTGTCTTTGGGGTCGAACTCAAAGTCCAACCAGGAACCACGGTAAGGAATTACGCGAGCAGAGTAGAGCAACTTGCCAGAAGAGTGGCTCTTGCCTTTGTCGTGATCGAAGAACACACCGGGCGAGCGGTGGAGCTGGGAAACGATAACCCGCTCAGTACCATTGATAACAAAGGTACCGTTCTCAGTCATCAGGGGGATTTCCCCCATGTAGACTTCTTGCTCTTTAATATCCTTGATTGCCTTGTTCGAGGAATCGCGATCATAAATGATCAAGCGAACCTTGACGCGCAGCGGGGCGGAATAGGTCACGCCACGCAGCTGACACTCCTTAACATCGAACGCCGGCGTACCAAAGCGATAGCTAACGTACTCAAGTGCCGCGTTGCCCGAGAAACTCTCGATCGGGAAAACGGACTTGAACGCCGCATGCAGGCCAACTTCGTGACGCTCATCAGGCGAACGATCTTGCTGGAGAAAGTCGTAATAGGAATCAAGCTGGATGGCCAGCAAGTAAGGCACATCCATCACTTGGGGCAGTTTGCCGAAATCCTTGCGGATGCGTTTTTTCTCAGTATATGAGTAAGCCATCTGTATTCCCCAGCTTGTTCACCATGGGTGACCGATGCGTGGTCATCGCTGCCCTGCGCGGGCGTGTCAGACGCAGACAGCAAGCTCCTAAACCGGTAGCTCGCCGTCGAAAATCTTGATCGATAACAGTATTACAACAACGGTATTACTGTGTTTCTGGTGCAACCTTAACGTTGCAACAGAAAAAGGCCGGCAGCGGGAAAACCCGCCGCCAGCCGTGGAAGCTTACGCAGCGCGTAAAGCCGTCAGCACAAGAATTACTTGAGCTCGACGCTTGCGCCCGCTTCTTCCAGCTTCGCTTTTGCTGCTTCTGCGTCGTCTTTGGACATGGCTTCTTTGATCGTTGCCGGAGCGCCGTCAACAGCGCCTTTAGCTTCTTTCAGGCCAAGACCAGTGATTTCGCGAACTGCTTTGATGACGTTAACTTTCTTGTCACCAGCAGCGGTCAGAACCAGGTCAAACTCAGTTTGCTCTTCTGCAGCAGCTTCGCCGCCAGCAGCCGGGCCAGCCATAACAGCTGCAGCAGCTGATACGCCGAATTTCTCTTCCATTGCTTCGATCAGCTCAACAACTTCCATTACGGACATGTCGGCTACAGCATTGATGATATCGTCTTTAGACAGTGCCATTTTTCATTCCTAACTTTGCGGGAGTCTCGGTCGGCCGAGAACTCGGGATTCATTGCTCGGTTCAGGCAACGCAACCGACATAGCGTTCACGCTGCCTGCAAAAAGGTCTGCTTACGCAGCTTCTTCTTGCTTCTGATCGCGCAGAGCGGCCAGAGTACGAACCAGCTTGCCAGCGGAGGCTTCTTTCATTACCGACATCAACTTGGCAATTGCTTCGTTGTAAGTCGGTAGGGTTGCCAGACGGTCGATGTCAGCAGCCGGGATCAGTTCGCCTTCGTAGGCCAACGCCTTCACTTCGAAGTTCTGCTCAGTTTTAGCAAAATCCTTGAACAAACGAGCGGCAGCGCCCGGATGATCAGTAGAGAAAGCCAACAGAGTCGGACCAACAAAGCTCTCGTTCAGACACTCCCACTGAGTGCCCTCGAGGGCGCGGCGAGCCAGCGTGTTACGAACAACACGCAGCTCTACACCATTCTCACGTGCCTGCTTGCGCAGATCGGTCATTTTACCGACCGTTACACCGCGAGAATCGGCAACTACGACGGAGAGTGCGCCCTTGGCCGCTTCACTGACCTCGGCAACAATCGCTTTCTTGCCTTCAAGTGCTAGTGGCACAGTGATCACTCCTTCGTGCCGGAGCCTTTTTAAGGCGCCGGAGGTTACCATCTCTTCCAGACCTACTCTAACCAGCACTGGAAGCCTTAGGGGATGGTGCTCACCAGAAAGCAATGTCGCTAAAAAGCTTCAACCAACTGGCGGCCACACCATCTGCGCAGGCGCTTTAGGCAATTAAGCCGCGCTGAGATGAAAACATCCAACGCGGCACCTGCGGTCTTTGACGGTGCTCCAGTAGGCTTACCTAACTAGAGGACCGCAAAGTTCTTGCTCGGTTCTTACTTAAACCTGTCGACGATCTGCTTATACAAACGCAGAGTGGTCGATAGTCAGACCTGGGCCCATGGTAGTGGACAGGGTGACTTTCTTAAAGTAAATACCTTTAGAAGAGCTCGGCTTGAGCCTCTTAAGGTCAGCAACCAGCGCTTCCAGGTTGCCTTGAACAGACGCAGCATCAAACGTCACTTTACCCAGTGTCGTGTGAATAATACCGTTTTTGTCAGTACGGAAACGTACCTGACCGGCCTTGGCGTTCTTAACTGCGGTTGCAACGTCAGGCGTTACGGTGCCGACTTTCGGGTTCGGCATCAGGCCGCGCGGACCAAGAATCTGGCCCAGCTGACCAACAACGCGCATAGCGTCCGGAGAAGCGATAACGACGTCAAAATCCATCACGCCTTTCTTCACTTGCTCAGCCAGCTCATCCATACCCACAATGTCAGCGCCTGCTTCTTTAGCAGCATCAGCGTTAGCACCTTGAGTGAAGACCGCTACGCGTACATCTTTACCAGTACCGTTAGGCATGACGGTTGCGCCACGAACGACCTGGTCAGATTTACGCGGATCAACACCCAGGTTGATCGCGACATCAACAGACTCATTGAACTTAACAGTAGACAGCTCAGAAAGCAGTGCAACCGCGTCTTCCAGAGAGTACGTCTTGTTGGCATCTACTTTCTCGCGAATGACCTTCGCGCGCTTAGACAGTTTAGCCATGATCAGAGACCCTCCACGTTAAGGCCCATGCTACGAGCGCTGCCTGCGATAGTACGTACGGCGGCATCGAGATCAGAAGCCGTCAGATCAGGCTCCTTGGTTTTGGCGATCTCTTCAATCTGCTCGCGCGTCACGGTACCGACCTTCTTCTTGTTCGGCTCACCAGAACCCGACTTGATACCAGCGGCTTTTTTCAGCAGCACGGCAGCAGGCGGTGTTTTGGTAACGAACGTGAAGCTACGGTCAGAGTAGACAGTGATCACGACAGGCGTCGGCAGACCCGGCTCAATCTCTTGAGTCGCTGCGTTAAACGCCTTACAAAATTCCATGATGTTCACACCGTGCTGACCCAGTGCTGGGCCTACGGGCGGACTTGGATTGGCTTTACCTGCAGCTACCTGCAGTTTGATATAAGCCTGGACTTTCTTGGCCATGGTAAACACTCCAATTGGGTAATAGCGCCTTGCGGCTCCCCGGGACTAGCGAGACAGCCAACGGCTGCCTCTTACGAACTTACGACGTTTTCTTAACCTGCATCCTACTCTTTCTCGACCTGAGAAAATTCAAGCTCGACAGGTGTTGCACGCCCAAAGATCAATACACTGACCTGCAAACGGCTCTTGTCGTAGTTGACTTCTTCAACCAAACCGTTGAAGTCGGCAAAAGGACCATCGATAACACGTACCGACTGGCCCGGCTCAAACATTGTCTTGGGCCGCGGCTTATCGGTTCCGTCTTTAACGCGACGCAAAATAGCGTCCGCTTCACGGGTCGTGATCGCAGCCGGTTTCTCTTTCGTTCCGCCAATGAAGCCCATAACGCGCGGAGTCTCATTAACGAGATGCCATGTCTCATCGACCATCTCCATCTCGACTAATACATAGCCGGGATAGAATTTACGCTCACTCTTGCGGCGTTTGCCGTCGCGCATTTCCACGACTTCTTCCGTCGGCACCAGAATTTCGCCAAAACGATCTTCCATACCGTACATTTTTACGCGCTCAATCAGTGAGCGCATAACATGCTTCTCAAAACCGGAATAGGCGTGGACGACGTACCAACGTTTGGACATGAAAACTCCTAACCAATGACGCCGGACATTGCCCAGCCAAGAAGAGTGTCAATCAACCACAGCATCAACCCCACCACGAGAACCGCCACCAGAACAATCGCAGTGGTTTGAATAGTCTCGGGACGGGTCGGCCATACAACGCGCTGAATCTCTTTCTTGGCGCTTACGGCAAGCTCTGTTAAGTCGCGACCTTTAGTAGTGGTAAGTGCGATAAAACCTGCAAGCGCACACAACACCACCACACCTAATACGCGGTAGAGCAAGCCAATATCGGCGAAATAGGTATTACCAACGACAGCAACGACAAGCAGCGCTGCAACCACAGCCCACTTAAGCCCGTCATGGCGCGCCTGCTGCACCTCGGTACCGTGCTTTACAGAACCAGGCTTCATAAAACGAGACTCCTTGGGATGCGGCTACAATAAAGGAATTCTGAAAAAACATGCCAACCTGGGGAAGGTTGGCAGGCCAGGAGGGACTCGAACCCCCAACCTGCGGTTTTGGAGACCGCTGCTCTGCCAATTGAGCCACTGGCCTATCATCGCTGCATAGGAAAAGAAAAGCCTACACAACAGCGGGCGCCATGATAGCGGAGAAATAACCACCTGACAACCCCACTCTGCATCGAACACTCAAAATATGCAGCGCCCTACGACAGAGACGAACTCAGAAACAAAAAAAGCGAGCTTCGCTCGCTTTTCTCGAAATATGGAGCTCATGGACGGAATTGAACCGTCGACCTCACCCTTACCAAGGGTGTGCTCTACCCCTGAGCTACATGAGCAAAATCACATCAACTGGAGCGGGCGGCGGGAATCGAACCCGCACCATCAGCTTGGAAGGCTGAGGTTCTACCGTTGAACTACGCCCGCGTAACTGCTGCATGGATTACAAGCCGCTGCACGCCGAACGATAGACAATGCCCTCTACCGGCTTTCATCCCACAACACCGAAAAACGTCGCTGCTGCTTAAATCTGGTGGAGAGAGAAGGATTCGAACCTTCGAAGCTTTCGCGGCAGATTTACAGTCTGCTCCCTTTGGCCACTCGGGAATCTCTCCAGCGTTGGCGGCACATTATGCCAGCCTCCAAAACACTGTCAAGCTAGATATTTACTTAATTTATCGTAGCTTGCGATGCTAGCGCATCTGTTAGCTGCCTTGGAACGCGCTGCATTTTGTCAAAGCAGCATAGAGAATGCAAGCCCTGCGCGAATTTTTTCTAACGATACAGGCTCAGGCACCCGCGGCGCACCGGCCATTTTTCCTGCTCGTTCAGTGAAGGTAAGCGGAAAACTGGCCTCAAGCCCCCCATACACCATATCAGGCCATACCGCGTGAGGCACCTGCACGCCTCGAGAAACCACGCGTGCATCGCCGCCTGTTAACAGCACGGGTAGCGCAATGCCCTGCTGATCGCACACTTCGCTATAAATACGGTTAATCGCGCTAACAGCCGCCATATAAATCCCGTGATTAACCGCATCGACGGTGCGACGCCCAGGCTCCAGCAAAGCGTCCGCCTCGCTTTCAGGATCAATCGCGACATTGCGGGTACCCAGCTTTAAGCTCTCTTTCATTAGCCGCAGCCCCGGGATAATAAAGCCCCCCAGGTGCATACCGCCAGGCAGCACAAAATCAATAGTGATTGCACTACCACAGTCGACCGCACAGCAGCCTCCGGCCAGTTGGTATCCGGCAAGCGCTCCCATCCATCGGTCGACCCCCAACCGAGAGGGCTCCTCATAGCCGTTAACAACGCCCAACGCTTCAGGTGTTGAGTGCGCCACATAGACATGGCGCACCTTGTGGCGCAGCAGCGTCACCGTCTCCTCCAATACAGCGGCCCGGGCAACGCTTGAAATACGTACGGCCTCAACCACATCAAGGTCTGGAATATCCGCCCCTGGGCGCCACTCTTCGCGCGTCCAGACAGCACCGCGCGAGCGTATTTCACTACTTTCGGCATCCTTGAGCCGCCATTTCGACAAGGTATTACCGATATCCAAATCCAGAATCATAAGCGCCTGCGTACGCTGATCTCACCGCCTGCCAAGCGCCGCGAGTGACCGTTTTCAGTAACCCATAAGTTACCGCTGTTATCGACGTCGCCTGCGATCGCATCGCTGACGCGCTCCCCTTGAATGATGCGTACCGGCGCGCCTACATACGCATGGCGCGCATTCCACTCATCGCGCCATGCGGCAAAACCGACGTGTTCAAAATCTGCCAGCATGCTCAGAAGCCCCGCCACAACATCTGACGCCAACTGATTTCGCGTATGCCCGGCATGCACATCAAACAGCGCAGCTACCGGCTGGTCAATGGCGGCGCGCTGAGACTCGGTTAACGACAGGTTCATGCCCATGCCAATCACAACCTCGCAAGGCCCCGCCGCATCGCCCGTCACCTCAATCAATATGCCGGCCAGCTTGCCTAGCTCGTCGCCTGCATCCACCATCAGAATATCATTGGGCCATTTTAGCTTAGGCGCAGCGCCCAGTTGCTCAAGCACCTGAGACACAACCACGCCTACCGCAAGGCTTAACCCTTCAAGCGAGGCTACCCCCGCGTCAAAGCGCCAGCCCAACGAGAGCATCAAACTTTGTCCCCACGGGGTTGTCCATACGCGCCCACGGCGACCACGACCGGCGGTTTGGAGTTCAACCAGGCACACTTCGCCATGCCCCGCACCCTGGTTAAATCGCTGACGCAGATACTCATTGCTTGAAGGCAACTGGTCTTCGACAAATAATCGTGTCAACAAATGGCGTGCCTGAGCAGGCAGGTGCTCAACAATTCGAGCACCTTCCAATGGCTCAAGGCGGTGGGCTAATCGATAGCCCCTCCCTTTGACCGCCACCAATTCCACGCCCAAGGCTTCCAATTTTTTTAGCTGTTTCCATACAGCAGCCCGCGAAACGCCCAGCGTTTCGCCTAATTGTTCACCAGAGTGAACATTGCCATCGCTCAACAAACGCACCAGGTTACCGATGGTCATGTGCTTGCCCCAACTGGGAAAACGCCTATCTTAACGGATGCACGCAGGAGGCGAAAACTGCCGCGTTTGGGTTATTGACTTAACGCTTTATTTGAGACAAGGCTGGTAGTCGACCATACCGAGACCCTATAATGCCGCCCTATTTTCCCAGCAGGATCGCGTCGTGATCGAGAATCTTCGTAACATTGCCATCATCGCCCACGTTGACCACGGCAAAACTACCTTGGTAGACAAGCTGTTAAGTCAATCGGGCACACTAGACCGCAAGGCCGAAGCCCAAGAGCGGGTTATGGACTCCAATGACCAGGAGAAAGAGCGCGGCATTACGATCCTGGCCAAAAACACAGCCATTCAGTGGCAAGATGGCAATGGTACGGGCTACCACATCAACATCGTTGACACCCCTGGGCACGCTGACTTCGGTGGTGAAGTAGAGCGCGTTATGTCCATGGTGGATTCAGTGCTACTGCTGGTTGACGCAGTTGATGGCCCGATGCCGCAAACCCGCTTTGTGACTCAAAAAGCGTTCTCTCAAGGCCTCCAGCCGATCGTCGTGGTGAACAAGATTGACCGCCCTGGCGCACGCCCTGATTGGGTTATCGACCAGATTTTCGATCTGTTTGATAACCTGGGTGCCACCGACGAGCAGCTCGACTTCCCAATCATCTACTGCTCAGCACTCAACGGCATTGCCGGCATGGAGCCTGAAGCACTTGCCGAGAACATGGACCCCATGTTCCAGGCGATTGTAGATATCGTTAAGCCGCCGCAAGTTGAAGTCGACGGTCCCTTCCAGATGCAAATTTCCGCACTGGATTACAACAGCTACGTGGGTGTTATCGGTCTTGGCCGCATCAAGCGCGGCAGTGTCAAGCCGGGCCAACAGATCACCGTCATCACTAAGGAAGGCGCTACCCGCAAAGGTAAAGTCGGCCAGGTCATGACGCACATGGGTCTGGAGCGTGTACAAACGACCGAAGCGACCGCAGGTGACATCGTTTGTATCACCGGTATCGAAGATCTGGCGATTTCCGATACGCTGTGCGACAACAGTGCCGTTGAAGCCCTGCCGCCGCTTTCCGTTGATGAGCCAACCGTATCCATGACCTTCCAGGTCAATGACTCGCCGTTCGCCGGTAAAGAAGGCAAGTACGTCACCAGCCGTAATATCAAGGATCGTCTTGATCAAGAGCTGATTCACAACGTGGCACTGCGCGTTGAGCAGGGCGACACCCCTGAAAAATTCAAGGTTTCCGGGCGCGGCGAGCTTCACTTGTCGGTACTGATCGAAACCATGCGTCGTGAAGGCTTTGAGCTGGCCGTT
Organism: Halomonas sp. AOP43-D1-4; assembly: GCF_052446175.1. Classification (NCBI taxonomy): domain Bacteria; kingdom Pseudomonadati; phylum Pseudomonadota; class Gammaproteobacteria; order Oceanospirillales; family Halomonadaceae; genus Halomonas; species Halomonas sp. AOP43-D1-4. The sequence goes on along the minus strand of NZ_JBQSVY010000005.1, from coordinate 26,518 downwards.
GGCCGCCCCGAAGTTATCATCAAAGAGATCGACGGCATTAAGCAGGAGCCCTACGAAGAGGTCATCATTGACTGTGAAGAGCAGCACCAGGGCTCGATCATGGAAGAGCTTGGCTATCGTAAGGGTGAACTAACCAACATGAACCCGGATGGTAAAGGCCGTGTTCGTTTGGACTTCATCATTCCTGCACGTGGTTTGATCGGTTTCCGTGGTCAGTTCCTGACCCTGACATCCGGCACCGGCATCTTGACCAGCCGCTTTGACCACTACGGTCCGCTGAAGCCCGATGCGTCTATCGAACGTCGTAACGGCGTTCTGGTCTCTATGGTGGGCGGTAAAGCGCTGGCCTATGCCCTTTACGCGCTGCAAGAGCGTGGCAAGCTGATCATCGATCACGCTACCGAAGTCTACGAAGGCATGCTGATCGGTATTAACAACCGTGCCAACGACATGGTGGTTAACCCGACCAAGGGTAAAAAGCTCGATAACATGCGCTCCACCGGTAACGATGAAAACATCGTACTGACGCCGCCGATCAAGTTCACGCTGGAACAGGCCATTGAATTCCTGGATTCCGATGAGCTGGTGGAAGTCACGCCGACGCACATCCGCCTGCGTAAGAAGCACCTGACAGAGAACGAGCGTAAGCGCGCTGGCAAGAAATAAGTCAGCTGAGCAAACGCTCAACAAGCTCTAAAGCAAGACCGAAAGCCCGCCACCGTGCGGGCTTCCTTGTATCTGGGGAGCGCTCTTTGCAAACGTTTGCGCCATTCATTGCCCCGCGGCTACCTCCGCTACTCTTTTTTAAAGCCCCGCCAAGTGCACCAATAAACGCAGCCTAAACGCCAAGGCGCTGGAAAGCGCACGCATTCTACCGCACAGTAGCTTACAACTGGCGACGCCAAAGCTTTCTGCCAAACTGCAATACATACAGGCATTTGGATACCGATCTTTGCCTATCACTTGCACAGGAACACTCTGTACATGAGTGGACACAACGTCTGGACGCACAAGGGTACTTTTTTACTGGCGGCGGTAGGCTCCGCCGTGGGCTTGGGCAATCTTTGGCGTTTCCCGTATTTAACCGGTGAAAACGGTGGCGGGGCGTTTATCCTGGTGTATGCCGCCACCATTTTGGCCGTCGGCACTCCTATCCTGATCGCCGAGACCATGCTGGGCCGCACCAGCCGTCAGAGCCCTATTATGGGCATGCGGCACTTAACCAAAACGCACAAAGCCTCGCGCGCCTGGGAGTTAATCGGCTGGCTGGGCGCGGCTTCGGCTTTTTTGATTTTAAGCTTTTACTCGGTCATCGCTGGCTGGGCACTGCACTACACCGGGCTGATGCTGACCGGTTCGCTTGTGGGTGCCGACGCGCAAACGATGGCGGCGAGTTTTGACGCACTGCTGGCGTCACCTTCCCTTATGACGCTATATCACACGCTGTTCATTGCGGCGTCTGCACTCATCGTCAGCATGGGCGTTCACCGAGGAATTGAGACGGGCCTGCGCATTATGATGCCAGCGCTGTGCATTATTCTGACAGTAGTGCTTGTTTACAGTGTGATGAATGGTGATATACGTGCGGCGGCGCGCTTTCTGTTGACCTTTAACATCGCGGACCTGAGCCTTGAGGGCTGGCTACAAGCCGTGGGGCAGTCCTTCTTTACGCTAAGCCTGGGGATGGGCGCTATTATGGCCTACGGCGCCTATATGCCCGGCGATGCCTCTCTTACGCGCACCGCCATTGGCGTGGCCATAGTGGATACGGCGATTGCCATGGTGGCAGGGCTAGCGATTTTCGCGCTGGTATTTGGGGCAGGGCTTGAAACCGGCCAGGGTCCAGGGCTGATGTTTGTGACGCTGCCCCTTGCCTTCGCTGAAATGCCGCTGGGGGCGCTAATCGGCGGCGTCTTCTTTATTTTAGTGCTGGGGGCTGCGATTAGTTCCTCCATCTCGCTTATCGAGCCCGTGGCCGCTTTTCTGGTCGAGCGCTTCAACCTTACCCGGCCCCAGGCAGTCATCATCGTGGTGGTGGCGGCTTGGGCAATGGGACTGCTCACCGTCGCAAGCTTTAACATCGGTGCAGAAGACAGCCTTTTCCACCATCTATTTGGCCGCAGCGCCTTTGATGTTATCGAACTATTGACCAATATCTTTATGCCGCTGGGTGGCCTGATGATTGCGCTATTCGCGGGCTGGGTGCTCACCCAAAGCGAAGTGATGAAAGAGCTGGATACTACCCATGGCTGGTTTATTAGCTGGCGGTTTCTAGTGCGTTTTGTTGCCCCTACCGCGGTCGCGTTTGTCTTTTTACGCACTATTCCCCAGGTTGAGGGCTATATGATTCCTGCGCTTGGCGCACTACTACTGGTCGGCCTCTTTGCGCTTAGCCAACGACGCCAAAAACCGCGCTGATCAGCGCCCTACAATAACAATACAGACGACCCAATGGTCGCCTACATCACGAGGGCACTATGCATCCTCTTATTGAAGTACAGCAGGTGAACAAGGCGTTTGGTGGATTACAGGTGATTAACAACTGCTCCATTCGCGTCGAGAAAGGCTCAATTACCGGCATGATCGGCCCTAATGGGGCAGGTAAATCGACCCTGTTTAATCTGATCGCTGGTTCCCTGACGCCGGATAGCGGCCATGTATTTCTCGACGGTGACGATATTACCGCGCTCAGCGCCAACCAACGCTTCCACAAGGGGCTTTTACGCACCTTCCAGATTGCCCATGAATTTAGCCAAATGAGTGCGCTGGAAAATCTGATGATGGTGCCGCCTCATCAGGCGGGAGAAAGCTTATTCAATACGTGGTTTAAACCGGCACGGGTGCGTGAAGAAGAAGCGGCGGTCCGAAAACGTGCGCTTGAGGTCATCGAGTTTGTCGGCCTGCACCATGTCCGCAATGAGCTGGCAGGCAACCTGTCTGGCGGGCAAAAAAAGCTGTTAGAGCTTGGCCGCACCATGATGACGGATGCCAAGGTCGTGCTGCTTGATGAAATTGCCGCAGGCGTTAACCGCACCCTGCTGGGCGACTTGATCAGCAATATTGAGCGTTTGAATCGCGATTTGGGTTACACCTTTTTAGTGATCGAACACGACATGGACATGATTGCCCGGCTATGCGACCCGGTGATTGTCCTGGCTCAAGGGAGCGTGATGGTCGAGGGGCATATTCAGGATATTCAAAATAACCCAGAGGTGATTGAAGCTTACTTTGGCACCGACGCTGCCTGATCAAACGCTCCCTATAAACGACAACAAGCCGCTTAAAAGCGATGCAGCGAGATACTTTTGCCATGTCATTAACAACATCAACGACGCCACTGCTTGAGGCACGCAATGTTCACGGTGGTTATGGCGCCATGAACATCCTTAACGGGGTGAACATGTCACTTTATGCCCATGAAGTGGGCGTTATTGTCGGGCCCAACGGCGCTGGCAAGTCGACCATGCTCAAAGCCGTATTTGGATTGTTAAACGTTAGTCAGGGCGACATTCTGCTCAACGGCGAGCCCATTCATAATCTGGCCTCCAATAAACTTGTTGAGCGCGGAATGGGCTTTGTTCCCCAGGAGAAAAACGTTTTCCCAAGCCTTACCGTTAAGGAAAACCTGGAGATGGGCGCCTATCTCAAGCCCCACAACGTCAAACGCATGCTGGAGCAGGTATACGCGTTTTTCCCGCCATTGGTAGAGAAGCGCCATCAGCCCGCCGGTGAGTTGTCGGGCGGCCAGCGTCAGATGGTTGCCATGGGCCGTGCCCTGATGGCAGAGCCAAGCCTGCTGCTGCTTGATGAGCCCACGGCCGGGCTTTCGCCCCTCTACATGAACGAGATTTTCGATCGGGTTAAGCAGATCAATGCGGCGGGCGTAGGCATTTTAATGGTAGAGCAGAACGCCAAGCAGGCGCTTGCCATTGCCGACAAGGGCTTTGTCCTGGCTGCCGGCCAAAACCGCTTTACTGACACCGGGGCAGCCCTGCTTGCCGACCCAGACGTGGCCAAGAGCTTTTTGGGCGGCTAGCCCGAGGGAATACGATGAACGAACTGATCTTTTTTATTAATAACGTGGTGATCGCCGGTAGCGTTACCGGCTCGATTTACGCGATTGGTGCGATTGGCGTAACGCTGATTTTTAGCATCATGCGCTTTGCCCACTTCGCGCATGCTGACATGATGACCTTTGGTGCCTTTATGGTGCTTTTGCTGACCACGCTATTTCCTGCCGCAGGCGCCAGCATGGGCATCCCTAGCGCACTTTTGATGCTACCTGTTGCCATGCTGCTGACGGCGCTACTGGCGGTAGGCATCGATAAGGTATTTTACAAGCCGCTGCGCGCGCATGGCGTTAAACCCATCGTGTTGGTCATTGGCTCTCTTGGCGTCACGCTGATGCTTCAGGGGCTTATTCGCCTGTTTGCGGGCACCGGCGGCCAGAGTTTGTACGTGGATGATCGCAAGGAAATTTTCCGCATTGCCGTGCCGTTTGAAGGGGTGCGCGCGCCGATTGTGATCACCGAGCCGCAAATCTACCTGTTTGTCATTACCCTGGTGGCCGTCGTTGCCCTGCATCTGTTTTTAAACCGTTCACGGCTGGGTAAAGCGATGCGCGCAATGTCGGATAACCCGGAGCTTGCCCAGGCCTCGGGTATCAATACCAATACGATTGTGGCCGTCACGTGGGTCATTGCAGGCAGCCTGGCGGCAATTGCCGGCACCCTGCTTGCCCTGGATGTGACGTTCAAGCCCGATTTAAGCTTTTTCCTGCTGCTGCCTATCTTCGCCGCCGCCATTGTCGGTGGGGTCGGCCACCCTTACGGGGCGATTGCTGGCGGTTTTGTGGTCGGTTTTGCTGAAACCCTGGCCGTGTTTAACTGGAACGTGCTGCTGCGCCCCTTCCAGGACAGCTTCCCTGCCTGGCTGGAACTTCCCTCTAACCTGGCGTTTGTGGGTACCGAGTACAAAATTGTGGTGCCGTTTTTCATTCTGGTGGCCATTCTGGTGTGGCGTCCTACCGGCCTCTTTAAAGGCAAGGTGATCTAATGAGCGATTCAAGCAACACCCGCAACCCCGCTTATACACCTAAAGACGCGACACCTGAACGGCGCTTTCCTGTCCGCGAAGTAGTGCTGTTTGGCACGCTCCTCATCGCCATTTTGGCGGTTTATGGCTTAATGGGCGCCGCCTACAGTACGCGCATGCTGGTTGAGGCAGCCTGTTACGCCATTATTGCCCTGGGCCTGACCATTCAGTGGGGCTATGCCGGGCAATTCAATGCCGGGGTGATGGGCTTTGTGGCGCTGGGCGGTTTCTGCGCCATGCTGTTTAGCGTGCCCGTCAACGATGCCTTTTGGGGCACCGAACTGCCAGGCGAGCTGGGCCGTGTGCTGCTCTATGGCCTGACAGCCACACTGGTGGTGGTAGGTGCCACCCGGCTTGACCGGCTGGGCGTTCCCAAAAAGCTGCGTACCTTGATTGCCGTGGTGCTCGCGGTCGTGCTGTATCTGGTGGTGATTAGCCTGCTGCGCGACGTGACCAGCCAAATTCAAGCACAGGCAGGGTTTGTGGGCGGTTTTGGCCTGCCTGCCTGGACCGGCTGGATCGTAGGTGGCGCCTTGGCAGGCGGCGTAGGCTACCTGATTGGGCATATCTGCTTAGGGCTTCGCAGCGACTACCTGGCGATTGCCACACTGGGCATTGCGGAAATTATTAAAGCATTTTTGAAAAACTCCGACTGGCTGACACGCGGCACCGCTACTGTGTCACCGCTCCCCTGGCCAACGCCCGGGCCGGCAGAGCTTGGCTTTACGCTCTCAAGGGCACTGTATCTGTCGATCACGGCGGTGGTGATTGCGGTGATCTTTTTTCTACTTCACCGGGCCTATCACGCGCCTTGGGGGCGCATGATTCGAGCGATACGCGATAACGAAGTCTCGGCGGCCGCCATGGGCAAGGACATCAACAAACGCCGCCTGGAGATCTTTGTACTGGGGTGCATTTTGATGGGCCTTGGCGGTGGCATACTGGGGACGTTTAACAGTCTGTTTGATCCTCAAGGCTATCTGCCGCTTAACCACACATTTCTGGTGTTGGTGATGGTGATACTGGGCGGGCCGGGTAATAACCTGGGCACTATTTTCGGTGCCGTCGCGGTGTATATTATCTGGATTATGTCGGAGCCGTTGGCGCTCTTTTTGATGCAGTTGATCGTCAGCGTAGGTGAAAGCACGTTTGGCTGGGATGCACCGAACAATATGGATAGCCGCGCCCTGCAGGCACGGGTGTTGGTGATCGGCATGTTGATAACGCTGGTGCTGCGCTTTGCGCCTAAAGGGTTGCTGCCCGAAAAAATCACCCAGCACGGTTGATGGCGAACGGTCCAAAGGGCTGTTTCAAGGTCAGTCTCAAGGGCTGTCCCAAGAGCCTCCTAAAAAACCTGCCTACGAAAAAGCCCCGGTGCAAAACACCGGGGCTTAAATGACTTATCGATCCTGATCAAACGGCCTCGCTAAAACGCTTATAAATCTACCTGCCCTTTGCTGGTAAATTGGCCATCTTCAATCACCATTTCTACGACGACGCCAGGCACATCACCGTATTCATCAAAATCGTGGGCGCCTGAGGCACCTTCGTAATTGATCTCGGTGCCCGCTGCGATTAGCTCGACGGCCTTCTCCCACTCACCCGGTAGAATCACTTCGCCCGGCGCACTGGAAACACTGCGCAGCGCCTCGGAAAGCCCTTCGCGCTCGGCGCTGCCGTTTTGCTCAATGGCCAGCGCCAGCAAGAAAGCGGCATCATACGCTTGGGCGGCAAACACCGCGCTGGGGTCAAAGCCTGCGGCTTCAGCGGCCTCGTTGAAAATAGGCGTACCGGGCAGGTCCGGGCTGCCTGGCCGCGTGGCAATCATGCCGTCCAGCACGTCTGCACCAATCGCCTCGACCAGGCTATCGCCGACCATACCGTCAGCGCCCACATACTGGGTAAACATGCCGCTTTCATACGCCTGGCGAAGCACGGTTTGACCAGAAGTGTCGGCATAGGCCAGCACCACCAGCGTATCGGCGCCACCAACAGAGAGCGAGCCCAATTCAGAACGGTAATCAGCGCGGTTATCTTCATGGGCAAGGTTTTCGGCAATCTCGCCGCCACCGGCTTCAAACGCTACGCTGAACGCATCAGAAAGCCCGCGCCCGTAGTCGTTATTGACATAGGTCACCGCCACGTAGTCGATACCTTTATCAAGCAGCAGCTTGGCCAGGATCTCGCCCTGGAACGCGTCAGAAGGCACCGTACGGAAGACCAAATCGTTGTCATCCAGCTCAGAGACCGCAGGCGCCGTCGAGGCAGGCGAGACCATCACCACCCCACCCGGGATCGCCGCGTTATTGGCTGCGGCAATCGTCGCCCCCGTGCAAAGTGCCCCCACAATCGCGGTGACCTGCTCAGAGTTGACCATGCGGTCAGCCGCGTTCGAGGCTGCCGAGGCATCGGCGCAGGTGGTATCGCCCGAAGGCATTACCAACGTTTGGCCATCCAGAATGCCGCCCTGGTCGTTAACCTGCTGGACGGCAAGCTTTGCCCCTTCAAAGATAGGCGGCGTAAGACTTTCAATTCCCCCGGTAAAACCACCAAGGAAGCCAATTTTCACTTCTGCCTGGGCCACACCCGTTATGGCAAATGCAGAGGCCGCAACGGCAGTGGCTAATGCGCGCTTATTGATCATATTATTTGTCGCTCCCAGTGAGATAACCCGTCCTGCGCTAGCGCGCAGAAACTTCCTCTAATCTGGAACCACAACGTTAAAAACACAAGCAACGCTTTCTAACGCTGCTTTGATGTTTATCGACGACGCGCTGCATCTATAACCAGCGTTACAGGCGTTAAAGCACCACCATCTGTAAGAGCAGTACGCACAGCATTAGCCAACCCAGCCACCGCCTGCATCCTTTACTCATGGCGGCTATTACCCGCCCGCTGGTCTTGTTGTTTACGCTGTCGATTCCGGCGGTACACGCGCACCAGTGCAATACTTAGCGCCGCTGCTAACATGAAGCCCAAGGTGAGTCCTTGCCAGGGCCGTGCCGCACTTTCCAATAGCGTCTCCAGCGTGATGATAACGATCAGGCCCAACGCCTGAGAACCAATAGCCAGCGCGCGCAGCACGTCAAAGGCGGGTTGTGACATAGTCAGTCTCCGTAATTTTCAGCTCACGTGGTATGGTCTCGTAGTGTACCTGCTTATCGGAAAGACCATGAATGCCATTGCCCTTGGGCCGCTATTGATTTCATTACCCAGGTTATACGCCATCGGCTGTGCGCTGCTGGTGTTACTGTCGGCGCGTTACTTACTGCGCTTACCACCGCCACTGTTAAATCGCTGGTTCACCGGGCTAATCCTTGCCTGGTTAGTCGGGGCGCGTATCGCGCACATTACGCTTCACCTGGAGAGCTATAGTGCCAATCCGCTTGATGCACTTAAAGTCTGGCAACCGGGGTACCACGGCATCGGCGGATTATTGACCGGCTTGCTATGGACCGCCTGGACGCTTCGCAAGCGGCTTTCAGCGTTACTCGGGGGCACCGTCATTCTGCTCTGCGCCTCGGGTCTATGGCTTATGCTGGTATCCCTGTCGCCCTTGGGTAGCGCATCTGCCGTCAGCCAATTACCCGAGATCCGCTTGGAAAACGTAGACGGCGCCGACGTGTACCTGCCCGACCTGGCAGACGGCAGCGACCGGGTGATTGTTAACCTTTGGGCCACCTGGTGCCCACCCTGCCGACGCGAAATGCCATTACTCGAAGAGGCTGCCCAGCGCGAAGGCGTAAGCGTCGCGGTCGTTAACCAGGGGGAAGATTTGTTGCCTATCGTGCGTTATTTGGACGCAGAAGGGTTGGATTTTACCCATGCACTGCGCGACCCAGGCCAAACGCTGATGGCCCTGTTTGAAGCGCCCGGGCTACCCACTACGGTGCTTTTTGATGGCCAGGGCACTACCCTGGATATCCACGTTGGCGAGCTTACCCGTGCCCATCTTGAACACTGGTTGGAAGATTGACGCCGATACACCTTAATCCCCCGGCGCCTTTGCGTTAGAATCCCCCGCCCTACCGCTGCTGATGGCGTGCCCTCGGCAGCGTATGACCCGTTTTTGTAGACTTCCCCGAGGCATCATGAGCGATTTTTCACCCGGCCAGCGCTGGATTAGCGACGGCGAAGCCGAGCTTGGGCTTGGCACCGTGCTTAACTGCGACTTCCGTAGCGTTACCATCTTGTTCAGTGCCAGCCAGGAAACCCGAACCTATAACACGCGCCAGGCGCCGTTGACCCGCGTGATGTTCGGCAGCGGCGATCGGGTACTGTCGGCCGATGGCTGGCAGATGATCGTTGATGACAGCAAAGAGTCTCACGGCCTGATTACCTATATCGGTGAGGACAGCGAAGGCACGCCGCGCGAACTTCCCGAAGCCAAGCTGGCTGACACCATGCAGTTTGATCAGGCACGTGATCGCCTGCTGACAGGCCAGGTAGACCGCAACGACTGGTTTGATCTGCGCTTTCGGACGCTGCACCATCACCAGCGCATTGAGCAGCACAACGCCCTGGGCTTTGCCGGGCCGCGCATCGATTTGATTCCGCACCAGCTGTATATCGCCGACGAAGTTGCTCGCCGTCATGCACCGCGCGTGCTTCTGGCGGATGAAGTAGGCCTGGGGAAAACCATTGAAGCCGGGCTGATTCTGCACCGCCTGCTGCTGACCGGCCGTATTGAGCGGGCGCTTATATTGGTGCCCGACAGCCTGACCCACCAGTGGCTGGTGGAGCTTCTGCGCCGCTTCTCGCTGAATGTCAGCCTGCTTGATGAGCATCAAAGCCAGGCCCATGGCAGCGCCAACCCGTTTGAGAGCGCCCAGCTAGTGCTGGCAAGCCAGGGCTGGCTGTTTGCCAACATTCATCGCCAGGACCAGGCGCTGGCCAGCCGTTTTGACCTGCTGATTGTCGATGAAGCTCACCACCTAGACTGGAGCGCCGAGGGTAGCGGCCCAGGTTATCAATGTGTTGAGCAGCTCGCTGCTGAAATTCCTGGCCTGCTGCTGTTAACGGCCACACCTGAGCAAATGGGTATTGAAAGCCACTTTGCCCGCCTACGTCTGCTGGACGCCGAACGCTATCACGACCTGGAGCGCTTCAAAGACGAAGAGCGCCACTACACCGCTGTCGCCAGCGCCATTGACGCTTTAGATGAACTGCCTGCCACGCCGGATGCCCGTGCCCGAATAGATGCCGTCGCCGACGACCGCGACAGCCAGGCGCTGCTGGCAACGCTGTGTAACGCGGAAGCCAGAACAGAGCAGCACGATGCGGCCCGCCATCAACTGCGTGACGCCTTGCTTGACCGCCATGGCACGGGGCGGGTGATGTTCCGCAATAGCCGCCGTCATGTTGGCGGCTTTCCCGAGCGTCGCCTGCACCTCTCCTCGCTTGAGCTACCCTCCGCGTATCGCCGCGTGCTGCGCCGCCTGGAGCGTGATGACGACTACCTGGACGAGCTGCTGATCGAAACCGGCATGGATCATCCGGATGTCTTGATCTATCCGGATGCCATGTACCGTGAGCTCAGCAACGACCCGCTCAACGGTGAAGCCTGGTGGCATATCGACCCACGGGTTAACTGGCTGCTGGATAAGCTCAGCGACGATAGCGAAACAGGCTTTGCCAACGACAAAGTACTGGTCATTGCCCACCATCGTGAAACCGCCGAGGGGCTGGCCGAAGGGCTGCGCGTGCTGGGCGGCTATCAGGCGCCGGTCTTCCATGAAGGGCTTTCGCTGGTTGAGCGTGACCGCGCCGCCGCCGCGTTTGCCGATGAAGAAGAAGGCGTACAAGTCCTCGTTTGCTCGGAAATTGGCTCAGAGGGGCGCAACTTCCAGTTCTGCCGCCACCTGGTCATGTTCGATATGCCCCAGCATCCTGACCAACTGGAGCAGCGCATTGGCCGTCTGGACCGTATCGGCCAGAAGCACGCCATTGAGCTACACGTGCCCAGCTTTATCGGCAGCCCCGGCGAGCGCCTGCTGCGCTGGTATAACGAAGGCATGGACGCGTTCAGCGCGCCCCACGGCATCGGTAGCGACCTGTACGAGGCCTTTGGCGATGCACTTGCCGATGCGCTTCTCGACGATGAAACGCTGGACGAAATCATCGTTGAAACACGGGAAATGTTTACCGCCAAGCTGGCCGAACGCGATGCCGGGCGCAACCGCCTGCTGGAACTTAACGCCTGTCGGCCAGCACGCGCCCAAGAAGTGATTAGCGCTGTACGTGAGTTGGATGAAGATACCGCACTCCCACGTTATGTAGAGCGCGCGCTGGACGTATTTGGCGTGGACAGCCAGGAGATCGGCAAAGGACTTCTTCACTTGCAGCCCAGCCAGCATATGCTGGACGGATTGCCCGGCCTGGTGAAAGGCGAAGAGGGCTTTACTGCGACCTATAGCCGTTCCCAAGCGCTTGCGCGGGATGATGTTCAACGCCTTTCGTGGGAGCATCCGCTGCTGCGCGAAATGATGGAGCGCATTCTGGACGGCACCATGGGCAACACGGCCCTGGCGCTGCTGCGTCACACGGCCATCCCCAGTGGGCGGCTAATGGCGGAGCTTGTCTTCCGCACCCACTGCCCGGCGCCGACGTCACTGCACCTTAACCGCTTCTTGCCGCCCACCGCCGTACGCGTTCTGCTGGATGAATCAGGTGCCAACCTGACCAGCAAAATCTCGTTCACAGGGCTTGGCAAAAACCTGCAAAAGGTCAATAAATCGCTAGCGCGGGATTTAATTAAAAGCCGCCACGATCAGTTACGTGAGCTGCTTATTCAGGGTGAAGGCGAGGCAGAACGTGAGCTGCCCAGTATTGTAGAGGCCGCTGAAACGCGCATGCGCGCCCAACTGGATGCTGAGCTTGCCCGCCTAACAGCACTAGCCGAGCATAACCCCTCGGTACGCGCTGAAGAGCTGGATGCCCTGAAGCAGGAGCGCCAGGCGCTGAGCGAGGCGATAGAAAATACTCGCCTGCGGCTGGACTCCGTTCGGGTCGTGATTACCGTTGACCCCAACGGCTAAGCGCTCAAGCTCGCCTTAATATCTCTGCCAGCGCCTTATCGAGTGTCGGGTACTGAAACTCAAACCCCGCCTCGATAAGGCGCGCCGGGCGCATGTCAGCCCCGGTTAGCAGCAGCCGAGACATTTCCCCCAAGCCTGCTTTTAACACAAAGGCAGGCACGGGGAGTATGGCCGGGCGGTTAAGCCGTTTGGCTAGCGTTTTGGAAAATTCGGCATTAGTGGCGGGATGCGGTGCACTGCCGTTAAAGGCGCCATTAAGGTCCTCTTTTTCCAGCAGGAACACAATCGCGTCCACCAGATCCTCGCGATGAATCCAGGGCATATACTGCTCACCGCTGCCAAAACGTCCGCCTAGCCCCAGCTTAAACGGCGGCAGCATTTTCTGAAGTGCTCCACCTCCTGCATCCAGCACCAGCCCCGTTCGTAGAAGCGCCAAACGTACGCCGAGCGCTTCAACAGGCTTTGCAGCCGCCTCCCACTTAACGCATAGCCGGTGGGCAAATTCATCGTGCGCGGCGGTGTCTTCGGTAACAACGCGCTGACCCTGATCACCGTAGTACCCCATGGCCGAGCCACTTACCATCACCTTGGGCACGGGCTGCCCACTGGCCTGGAGCTCTTCACATAGCGTAACGAGCTGGTGAGTCATATGGGTGCGTGACTGAATAAGCGTCTCTTTTTGCGCGTCACTCCACCGTTTAGCAGCAATCGGCTCACCGGCCAAGTTAACGATTGCCTCGGGCGGTGCCGCTAAAAAATCAAGCACGCTGGCGCGAATATCGCACTCGCGAGGCAACCGCTTACGCGCTTTCTGCGGGTCTCTTGATACCACTTGTACGGCATGTCCTTGGCCTTGCAGCTTTTCGCAAAGGCGTTTTCCGACAAAACCGCTGCCTCCGGTGACTAATATACGCATGGTGTTGCTCCTGTTGTGACGCCGCGCAAATACGCGCTAGCCACGCGCTTGCTTCTTCCCCAGGCATAGCAGGCCATTCCCAGCACGGCAAACACTCAGGTTGGCTTACTACTCACTAATGTAGCGTTAAGTACACTACCTATACACTAACCGCACCTAAACATTCCCAAGGATAGCTTTGGTAGTATCTATGTAGAAGTTGATAGCAATATAACCCTTGGCTATAGAAGCATAACAAGTCAGCCAGTCCAGTAACATCATGCACTTAGTCCCGACGTGACGTTTCACCAAGACCTCCTGTACAGACAAAGGTTGTACCTGATAGCGACAAGTTGTACAAAGAGAGCTACGATAGCGCGTTATTTCTTATGTTTATTCAAACGACACAACATGGATTGTGAATCATTTCTGCCCCAGAGAACGCAAATAGCCTTTTGTATCCTGCGGCTTCAGACAACCAAGAGGCACAGGCGCCCATGAGCATCAAGGCGACCCACCCACCCGACACCCCGCTCTATCCGATCCGGGAAGTCTCCCGTTTAACGGGTGTGAATTCGGTCACCCTGCGCGCCTGGGAGCGTCGCTACGGTTTGATTCGCCCTAAACGTACACCTAAAGGGCATCGCTTATACGCCCAGGATGATATCACCCGCATTGAACGTATTTTGCAGTGGCTCAACCGTGGTGTTCCCGTTAGCCAAGTCGTTGACCTGCTTGACCAGCCAGAAACGGTAGAAGCCCCCGCGCCCAACGCCGGCGATTGGATTAGCCAGCGTCAGCAACTGCAGGTGGCAATAGAAGCGCTCGACTTACCCAGGCTTGAGACGCTTTATTATCAGAGCCTGGCCCTGTACCCGCTAAGCACAGCAGTAAGCGAGCTCTGGCAGCCGGTCATCCTGGCACTGGAAGCCAAGTGGACGATTCAGCCAGACATTTTGGCACGACGAACACTTGAAGCCTTTTTACGTAGTCAAGTGGGCACACGCCTTCATTACGCGAACCAGGCCACGCGTGGGCCTTTACTGCTGCTGGCTGCCATGCCCGACGATCAAGGTCCTCTATGGGTATTGATCGTCGCCTTAATGGCCAGCGAGCAGGGTTACCGTATACAGATGTTTGATCACACGCTGCCTCTTGAAGCATTGCCCCAAGCGGTGACTCGGCTACATGCCTCAATGGTGCTGCTAACGAGCGGCCAGCGAGAAAGCGATAGCTATATTCATACGGTACTACCCAATGCAGCCGAGGCGCTTAGCGTTCCACTGGGTATCTGCGGTGAAGTCGCCCGGCTGCGTGATAGCGAGCTGCGTGATAGCCCCGTGCATACGCTAGGTGATGAGCTCCCCCAAGCCATTGCACGCCTGCGCCCACTGCTACGTGAGTCTGGCGTTTTATAGACCATTTAACCCCTCGTGCCAGCGATGGACTTTAAATGTCGTTAGATGAATGGCCGCACGGAGATGGTTTTTGAAATAGTTTTTCACCGCGCCGGAGGCAACATGGACGTTCAATTAGTTTGGCTACGTAGCGATCTGCGCATTCATGACAACACAGCCTTGGCTGCTGCAGCGACTAAAGGCCCGGTGATTGCCGTCTTTCTTCGCAGCGTGGCCCAGTGGCAATCCCACGATCATGGTGTTAACAAGATCGACTTTTGGGCGCGCGGTGTAGCGGCCGTTAAAGATGCCCTTAACGGGCTTAACATTCCTCTCTTGCACCGCGACATCGGGCACTATCGAGAGGCGCCCAAGGCGCTCCTCGACATTGCCCGCGAGCATTCGGTTAAACAGCTGCACTTTAACTACCAATACCCGTTAAACGAACAGCAGCGCGATAACGCGGTATTGGGCGCCTTTAAAGAAGCCGGTATTACCGCTCATGGATATCATGACAGCGTGGCGTTCGCGCCCGGCACGCTGCTAACCGGCAAAGGCGACTATTACGGTGTTTTTACGCCTTTTTCCAAGGCGTGGCATAAGCAGATCAGTGCTGAACAGCTGGCTTTACGCGATACGCCAGAACCTCAACAGCGTTTACCGATTAAAAGCGATACATTACCAGGTCTCCCCAGGCTCGATGACACACCGATCGATCATCAACAATGGCCTGCTGGAGCGGAAATAGCAGGCGATTACCTGGCACGGTTTTTACGTTTTCGTGGCCGCCACTACCGCCAGCAACGCGACATTCCAAGTGTATGCGGCACCAGCGAGCTTTCACCCTACCTCGCACTGGGGATGATATCGCACCGCCAGTGCATGCAAGCGGTGATGAGCGAGAACAGCGGACACTTGGCCGATGGCGATGCCGAGCTTACCACATGGGTCAACGAGCTTATCTGGCGCGAGTTTTATCAGCACGTTGCGGTAGGCTTTCCTGAGGTATGCCGCCATCATCCGTTCCAGAAGCATACCCAACAGCTTGCCTGGCGCGATGATGACACAGGTTTTAACGCCTGGAGCGAAGGGCGCACAGGCTACCCGCTGGTGGATGCCGCGATGCGCCAGTTGGTCGCCACGGGGTGGATGCATAACCGACTACGCATGGTGACAGCGATGTTTTTGAGCAAGCATTTGCTGATCGATTGGCGACGCGGCGAGGCGTTTTTTATGCGCCACCTGGTAGACGGTGAGTTTTGCGCTAATAACGGTGGCTGGCAATGGGCGGCGTCAACAGGCACCGACTCAGCACCTTATTTTCGAATCTTTAACCCTACCACCCAATCCAAACGCTTTGACCCAGACGGGGAGTTTATTGCTCGCTGGCTCCCTGAGCTTGGCACATTGCCGGCCAAGGCACGTCATGCGCCGCCGCACGATATGCTTACCCAATTGGATTACCCTGAGCCCATCGTTGAGCATAAGGCAGCTCGTCAGCGGGCGTTAGATGCCTTTAAAGCCCTTTCCAAATCGCCAGACGGCTAGACCGCGGCCGCTGCAAGGAGTGGCGGTTCCCAGCGCTGTTCCAGGGTTTCGACCCCTTCGGCGACGACGTCAAGCCCCATACCTTCGGCCATCGCGAGCACCGCCTTGACGATAGCGACGTCCGCTTTGCTATTGGGCAGCTCTCGGATAAACGCACGATCCAGCTTGATGTTATCGACCGGCAGCCCAAACCAACGGTCGATTAAGAGAAATTGGTAGCCACATGGCGGTTCGCTATATCCTGTCACTAAAAACTAACACTAATTAAATAAACATAATTTTCTAGCAGCATACCTGTCCTGGAGCAAAGGCTTGAATAACGCATATAACGTTAATAAGCCGTTTATCCAGGCCAACTTACTGATGCCGACGGGGCGTAAAAGCTTACCTTAAAACCTCTATTACTTAATAAAAAAACGTTCGATGTACGCGATAGGTAGTGACTTACGTGCATTCGTCTGTTTCGGGAAGTAGACTAGCTAGACCTTGCGGGCCGTGTCTCGACACTGCATTTCCGTGCTATGCTCCGGTGCTACACCTCAGCTATAGGTGCCGCACGCGGCCAACAATCATTTTGAAACTCGGAACGATTCAGTGACCAAGCAACATTCCTTTGATCGCGAAGAACTGCTGGCCTGCTCACGCGGCGAGCTATTTGGACCCGGTAACGCGCAGCTTCCGGCTCCCAACATGTTAATGCTCGACCGTATCGCACACATTCATGAAGAAGGCGGTGAGCACGGCAAAGGCGAGCTGATCGCCGAGCTGGATATCTCTCCTGACCTGTGGTTTTTTGACTGCCACTTTCCAGGTGATCCGGTGATGCCCGGCTGCCTGGGTCTCGATGCCATGTGGCAGTTAGTGGGTTTCTACCTGGGTTGGCTGGGTCACCCGGGGCGCGGACGCGCACTTGGCTGTGGCGAGGTAAAATTCAGTGGCCAGATCATGCCAGATGCGAAAAAAGTAACTTACCGCATTAATATAAAGCGTATTATTACCCGTCGACTTATTTTGGGCATTGCTGACGGCACCGTTTCCGTCGACGGACGCGATATATACCAGGCTAATGATTTACGCGTTGGCCTATTCACCTCTACTGCGAATTTCTAACAGGAGGCTCCCATGCGACGAGTGG
Source organism: Halomonas sp. AOP43-D1-4 (assembly GCF_052446175.1). NCBI lineage: Bacteria > Pseudomonadati > Pseudomonadota > Gammaproteobacteria > Oceanospirillales > Halomonadaceae > Halomonas > Halomonas sp. AOP43-D1-4. The sequence goes on along the minus strand of NZ_JBQSVY010000005.1, from coordinate 9,412 downwards.
TAGTCACCGGCCTTGGCATTGTGTCGTGCTTAGGCAACGACCAGCAACAGGTCTTGGACGCTCTCCAAAACGGGCGCAGCGGTATTCGTTTTAAGGAAGAGTACGCTGAACGTGGCTTTCGTAGCCATGTCGCGGGCAGTGTCGATATCGATCTGGATACCCTTATCGACCGTAAACTGCGCCGCTTTATGGGCGATGCTGCAGCGTATGCCTATGTATCCATGGCTCAGGCCATTGAAGACTCAGGGCTTTCCGAAGAACAGGTTTCCAACGAACGTACCGGCCTTATTGCAGGCTCCGGCGGCGCTTCTAGTGCTAATCAGGTCGAAGCGGCTGACGCCATGCGTGAGAAAGGCTTGCGCCGCGTTGGCCCTTACCGCGTTACCCGCACAATGGGCAGCACGGTCTCAGCCTGTTTAGCAACTCCGTTTAAAATCAAAGGCGTAAACTACTCAATCTCATCTGCCTGTGCCACCTCGGCACACTGTATCGGCAGCGCGATGGAGCAGATTCAGCTCGGCAAGCAGGACGTGGTTTTTGCCGGCGGCGGTGAAGAGGAGCACTGGACCCTCTCGTGCCTGTTTGATGCCATGGGAGCGCTCTCTACCCATTACAACGATACGCCTGAAAAAGCCTCGCGCCCCTACGACCAAGCGCGCGATGGCTTTGTTATCGCTGGCGGCGGCGGCATGCTGGTATTAGAAGAGCTGGAGCATGCCAAGGCCCGCGGCGCTAAAATATATGGCGAGCTGGTAGGCTATGGCGCCACCTCTGACGGCCATGACATGGTCGCTCCTTCCGGCGAAGGCGCGGTGCGCTGCATGCATCAGGCAATGGCGACCGTGGAAGGCGATATTGACTACATCAATACTCACGGCACCTCAACGCCTGTTGGCGATGTAGCTGAGCTAAAAGCGGTACGTGCCGTGTTTGGCAACTCCACGCCTGCGATGAGCTCAACCAAGTCGCTGACGGGCCACTCTCTGGGCGCTACCGGTGTTCAGGAAGCCATCTACTCACTGCTGATGATGCAACACAACTTTGTTGCCGCCTCTGCCAATGTTGAACACCTCGACGAGCAGGCAGACGGCTTTGATATTGTGACAACACGGCGTGACGATGTGGCGCTTGAACGCATCCTGTCGAATAGTTTTGGTTTTGGCGGCACTAATGCCTGCCTGGTCTTCCAGCGCTATAACGGCTGAGCAATGCCTTAATGGCTGACGAGTTGTTGCAGTAATAAAACGGCGCCTTATCAAGGCGCCGTTTTTGCTGTTAGCGTTTGTCGCTATTCATGCCGAGCTACCCGCCCTCAAGGTCTTTGGCTAGTCGATGGGCGCGGCACCTCTGAAATCTCCTGCAACTGCGCCTCTATCCAGGCTTCAACGTCGGCCAGCACCTCATCAGGTGTGCGCCCTTCGGTCTCAATTGGCGGACCAATGCGTACCCGCAGCACCCCAGGCTGCTTCACCCAGTGGCGCCCAGGCCAACGTTCGCCTGCGTTATGTGCAATCGGTAGCACCGGCACACCCGCGCGGCAAGCCACCACGCTGCCGCTCTTGTTATAGCGCTTACGCACACCGGGGTCGACTCGCGTTCCTTCCGGGAAAATCAGCACTGAAAGACCCGTTCCTAGCCGCTCCACACCTTGCGTCAGCACCTGTTTCAAGGCACGCGCGGGCTTGGAGCGGTCCAGGCTAATCGGTTTTAGCAGGCGCAATCCCCAGCCAAAAATCGGGATATGCAGAAGCTCCTGCTTAAGCACCGTGCATACCGGCGGTTTCATGACTTGAAGAAAAACCGTTTCCCACTCGCACTGATGGTTCGCCTGAATCACACAAGGCCCATCCGGAATACGCTCGCGCCCCTGAATATCGTAGCGAACCCCACAGGCTAGTTGAAACCAGGCCACTAAAAAGTGGTTATACAGGTTCAACAGCCGGTAACGGCCTGCCAACGGTAAAAAAGGGGCGATGGGTAGAAACAGCACGCCAATAATCAGCATGGCAAGAAAGTACCCGGCATAAAACACCAGGCTACGAACCACATTGGTCAAACGGACTCTCCTGTACTAGCGTCTTGCTGGCCATCACGCGTTAAACACCAGGCATCCAGCATACGCCCCACCTCTAGCCGCCACGGCTTTTGATGCACGCCAAAGACATCCAGTACCCGGCGACAATTTAAAACACGCCGCAGTTTTGCATCGTGATGATGATTAAGGGCCGTGACTTCGCCAAGCTCAATTTGCTCACCACGGCCTTCCAGATGCGTTGCCAACTGAGTACGCACCATGGAGCTAAACGTAAACACACTGACAGGTTCAGTGCCTGCCAAATGGTAGGCTCCCCACGCGTTGGCGCCACACGCCTGCTGCTGAAGCATGCCTACCAGTGCCATAGCGACCGCATCGGCTGACGTTGGGCAACACACGACATCCTCTGCGGCCCGCACACTTTGCCCTGTCACCAGGCTATCCAGCATTTCATTCAACCAGGCGTGGCTACCTTCAAGCGCAAACAAGGGCCCCAGACGAATGATCAGATGGTGATGGTGCTCTGCCCGAATACGGTCCCCCGTGGCAACCAGGCGCCGCAAGCACTCATCACGCGGAGTCGGTACTACGTGCTCGTCGATAGGCTCATCAAAACCATCCTCATAGAGCTGGTCTGAAACACACCACACCAGCGGCACCGACTGCGCAAGACATGCCTCCAGGCAGCGGTCAACCGCGTCGGCATGTGCGCCTACCTCGGCGGGTGTCATGTTCAGCGGCTGTGCCAACGCTGGAACAACCACCGCATCCGGGGCAATCTCGTGTAACTGCGCCGCCGTTATGGTGGTGTCCTGCTCAATCACCAGCTCCATATCCGCACGACGGTTTACTTCCCGGGCCAGTGCCAAACTTAAGCAGTGCCCGGAATTCAGTATTAGCAGTTTCAAGACAGACCCCTTCTATCAACGAACATAGCGTAATGGCTTGATCAGCCGCTTTAGAACGGGATTTCGTCGTCGAAATCGTCAAAGCTGCCCGGATCAGGCGCGCCATAGTTGCTGTTCTGTTGGCCTTGCTGAGGGGCAGCATTTCCCTGGCGAGCGGGCTGGGCCTGCTGGGGCGCAGGTTGGGGGCGAGGAGCCTGCTGACCACCCTGCTGAGGATTGCCCTGCCCCAGGTTGCCCGGGTTGTTATTGCCATACCCTTGGCCGCCAAAGTTATTGCCCTGTGGAGCACCACCTTGCTGGGGATATCCCCCTTGAGGCGCTGCGCCTTGAGCCATACCGCCCTGGTTGCCAGGGTAATTATTCTGCGGTGCACCGCCACCCTGGAAGTCACCGGAACGGCCATCCAGCATCTGCATATCGTTGGCAACGATTTCAGTGCTGTAACGATCCTGGCCGTTTTGATCCTGCCATTTACGGGTTTGCAAGCGCCCTTCGATATAGACCTTGGAGCCTTTTTTCAAATACTGCTGGGCAATTTCAGCCGTCTTATTAAACAGCACGATCCGGTGCCACTCAGTACGCTCCTGGCGCTGGCCGCTTTGGCGGTCCATCCACGTATCAGAGGTGGCCAGATTCAAGTTGGCCACTGCCGTACCGCTGGGCGTAAAGCGCACCTCAGGATCTTGCCCGAGGTTACCGATCAGAATCACTTTGTTGATACCGCGAGCCATAAGGCGCTCCTTCCATTGTGTTACGTATAGATAAACATCGACGCGATCATGCCTACACTGCCGATACCACTGATTATTGCCTGCGGCTGGCAGCCAGCCGCATTAAGATTTGGGGGGAATCAGCCTGGCCAGTGCCGCCCTATCAAGCTGCTGACGATTCACTTTTAAATAGACCAGATGTTCTTCGGGCACCAGCATGACATCTTCGACGCCCACAACTTCTGCCAGCCGCTCCATCAATACATCCAGCGTATCTGGCAGCGCATCATTTAAGTCCACCACCTCGCTGGAGAGCGGCGGTGGTGAGGGCATTTTCCACATCGCAAGCCACCATAGCAGAGCCAGTGCCGCACAGCCGATAAAAACGGCATCAAGGCCCCACACATTCGCCAATAGTCCTCCCAGCGTACCGCCCAGAAAAGCCCCTAAAAACTGGCTTGTAGAGTACACGCCCATGGCGGTGCCTTTAGCGCCAGCGGGAGCAAGCTTACTGAGCATTGATGGCAGCGTCGCTTCCAGCAGATTAAAACCGGTAAAGAAAATAAACAGCCCAACAAACAGCCAGTTCCCATGAGAGAACGACGACCCAAGCCCGCCCAGGCTTACCGTAATGGCGCCAATAGCCAACAGGCATACGACTTTAATCTGCTGCTTTTTCTCGGCCACTATCATGAGCGGCACCATGGCAACAAATGAAAGCCCCATAATACCCAGGTACGCCAAACCGTGATGCGCCAGCGGTATGCCGGCTTCCTGCAACCGAAAGGGCACCGCGACAAAAATAGCCATCAGCACCAGATGTAGTGTAAAAATCGACAGGTCCAGACGCCACAGGTCAGGGCGCATAATCACACTTTTAACCTGCTGACGATCCATCCCCACATCACGGTGGCGCAGCCGCCGAGGAGCGGGCGGCACCCAGCGCCACAGAACGACTAGCCCTAAAAGCGTTAGCAGCGCGGTAAACCAGAACACGCCGGAAAGCCCCGCCCATGAGGCAAGCCAAGGGCCCACGACCATGGCAATACCAAACGAGACGCCAATTGACAGCCCGATGATTGCCATTGCCGCCGTACGCACCTGTTCGCGCGTTTGGTCGGCAAGCAGTGCCATGATGGCCGCCGCTACCGCGCCACCACCCTGCAAGGCTCGCCCAATAATAACCCCACCGATGGAGTCGGCCATCGCGGCCACCACACTGCCTATGGCGAAAACAAGCAGCCCAAAGGCGATAACCCGTTTACGCCCAATGCGGTCTGACAGCCAACCAAAGGGGATTTGCAGTATGGCCTGGGTAAGCCCATAAACACCTAATGCAAAGCCCACCAGCAAGGGTGTCGCCCCTTCAAGCGCGTCGGCATACAGCGCCAGCACCGGCAACACCATGAAAAGCCCCAACATACGAGACGCATAAAGCCCAGCCAAGCCGCTGATTGCACGACGCTCAGAGGCCATTAGCAGTGCGGAAACCTTGCGCATAATGCCCTTGTGTATGGTGGATAAGGTAATTTTCTCGGAGAACCCCCCATTCTAGCGGTTTGCAACCACGCTGGAAACGCCGTCCTGCGTTAACGGATAACAAAGCGTTTTTGCCGAGAGGGGGTGGCAAACGTATAATTACTTTTTTGCCGCGCGAGTCGAGGTGTTGATGGACAGCATTCTGGTCAGGGGTGCACGCACCCACAACCTCAAGCAGATCGATGTGGAACTGCCCCGCGACAAGCTGATTGTGATTACCGGCCTATCCGGTTCGGGAAAATCGTCGCTGGCGTTCGATACGCTGTATGCCGAAGGGCAGCGACGCTACGTAGAGTCACTCTCTACCTATGCGCGCCAGTTCCTGTCGATGATGGAGAAGCCCGATGTGGACCACATCGCGGGACTTTCGCCTGCAATCTCCATTGAGCAGAAATCCACCTCTCACAACCCGCGCTCAACCGTGGGCACCATCACCGAAATATACGACTATCTGCGCTTGCTGTTTGCCCGTGCGGGCACCCCACGCTGCCCAGAACACGGCGAAGAGCTTGAAGCCCAAACCATTTCACAGATGGTCGACCAGGTAATGAATCTGGCCGAAGGCACCAAGCTAATGCTGTTGGCACCTGTGGTTAAAGGCCGCAAGGGAGAACACTTACAGCTGCTTGCCGAGCTTCGCGCTCAAGGGTTTGTGCGTGCGTTAATCGACGGCCAAGTGCTGGAGCTTGACGATATCGCACCGCTGGATAAACGTAAAAAGCACGATATCAGCGTTGTGGTTGATCGTTTCAAAGTGCGCGACGATATCGCCCAGCGCCTGGCAGAATCTTTTGAGACGGCCATCAATCTCGCCGATGGCACCGCCATGATTCATTTTATGGACGGCGAGCAGGAAGACATGGCGTTTTCATCACGCTTTGCCTGCCCGGTCTGCGGCTATTCGCTGTCAGAACTTGAACCTCGCATGTTCTCGTTCAACAACCCTGCGGGTGCCTGCCCGACCTGTGATGGTTTGGGCATACAGCAGTATTTCGACCCTGAAAAGCTGATTAGCCATCCTGAGCTCTCGTTAGCAGAAGGCGTCATTAAAGGCTGGGATCGGCGCAATATTTATTATTTCACTCAGTTACAAGCGCTCGCCAAGCACTATCAGTTTGAGCTGGAAACGCCCTGGAAAGATTTGGCGCGTCACGAACGTGACATCATTCTTAGCGGCAGCGGTGATGAACAGATTCCCTTTGCCTATGTAGGCGACCGGGGGCGCAAGGTCACTCGCGAGCATGCCTTTGAGGGTGTGCTGCCCAATATGCAGCGCCGTTATCGGGAAACCGAGTCCAACATGGTGCGCGAAGACTTGGCCAAGTACATCGCCCTGCAGCCCTGCGCCACGTGTCACGGTACGCGCCTGCGCAAAGAGTCACGTCATGTGTTTGTGGATGACCGTAATATCGCCGACGTAGTGCGCACACCGATTGGCGAGGCGCAGCGCTACTTTGCAACGCTTAGGCTGCCTGGCCGCAAAGGCGAAATTGCCGACAAAATTGTTCACGAGATCCAGGCCCGCCTGGAGTTTCTGGTAAACGTAGGGCTTGATTACCTGAATCTTGAGCGTAGCGCCGACACCCTTTCCGGCGGCGAAGCCCAGCGGATTCGCCTGGCAAGCCAGATTGGCGCGGGGTTGGTGGGCGTCATGTACATTCTTGATGAACCCTCCATTGGCTTGCACCAGCGTGACAACGACCGGCTATTGAAAACCCTGGAGCGCCTGCGCGACTTGGGCAACACCGTGATTGTGGTAGAGCATGACGAAGATGCCATTCGCGCCGCTGACCACGTATTGGACATTGGCCCAGGCGCCGGTGTGCACGGTGGCGAGATTGTCGCCCAGGGCACGCCTCAGGACGTTATGGACAACCCCAACTCGCTGACCGGCCAGTACTTAACCGGCACCCGCGAGATCAGCGTGCCGCCCTACCGCATTCCCGGCAACCCCGAAAAACAGCTGGTGCTACGCGGTGCCACTGGCAATAACCTGCAGGATGTAACGCTCAGCCTGCCACTGGGGCTGTTCATTGCAATTACCGGCGTATCCGGGTCGGGTAAATCCACACTGATCAACGGCACGCTAATGCCGATTGCCGCGCGGGAGCTTAATCGCGCAACAACCTTGACGGCGGCGCCTTACGAGAAAATCGAAGGGCTCGATCAGCTTGATAAAGTGATCGATATTGATCAAAGCCCAATTGGCCGCACACCACGCTCCAACCCCGCCACCTATACCGGCATTTTCACACCTATCCGTGAGCTGTTTGCCGGTACCCAGGAAGCTCGCTCGCGTGGCTACAAGCCAGGCCGCTTTAGCTTCAACGTTAAGGGTGGCCGCTGCGAGGCGTGCCAGGGCGAAGGCATGATCAAGGTCGAGATGCACTTTTTGCCGGATATCTACGTTCCCTGCGACGTTTGTAAAGGCAAGCGCTATAACCGCGAGACGCTGGATATCCACTATAAGGGTAAAACGATCCACGAAGTGTTGGAGATGACGGTTGAGGATGCGCTTGAGTTCTTTAGCCCGGTACCGGCGATCGCGCGCCGCCTGCAAACGTTACTGGATGTAGGGCTTTCCTACATCCGCTTGGGCCAGAGCGCCACCACACTGTCAGGTGGCGAGGCGCAGCGGGTCAAGCTTGCTCGTGAGCTTGCCAAACGTGACACCGGCAAGACGCTGTATATCCTGGATGAACCTACAACCGGGCTTCATTTTGAAGATATTCGTCAGCTACTGACCGTATTGCATCGTTTGCGCGACCACGGCAATACCATCGTGGTCATCGAGCACAACCTGGATGTGATCAAGACGGCTGACTGGATTGTCGACCTGGGCCCGGAAGGCGGTTCCGGCGGCGGGCAAATCATCGCCGAAGGCACGCCGGAACAGATCGTCAAGCAGCACGTTTCACATACCGGACGCTTTCTCTCTCCGCTACTTGAACGCGGCAACCGCGCCGCTTCGTAATCGGGCGTTTCAGGGTGGGCATGCGCCCACCCTGAACGTGATTTTATGCCATAATTTAGCCGATTCGCCCCTGTATCAAGGTCATCGGGCAGTGCAGTGCGCGATTAATTGCTTATCGTCATTCGCCAAATAACTTGATATTTGTTAGGCAACACTCATGGAGATCAAGCTGTGAGCGAAGATCAAAGCTGCATTCTTCACCACTTCAGCCACTACTGCTCATTAAGCACGGCAGATAAAGCCCTGTTAGCGTCCCTGGAAGAGAGCCCTGTACATGTTAGCCGCACTTTTAGCTTGCTGAGCGAAGAAGGTCTGGTATTTCGTGATCGTCACAACGTTACGATTCCTGACCTTCAAGCACTGGCGGCAGTCGGCGAGTTTGATGACTGTTATCTTAATGGCGACGTTAGGCCATTATTCGAACTTTCTGCCTAGTGGCCATTACCACTACCATTACCACGTGCTGCCACGGGCGGTAGTGGTTTATAGAAAGCACCCGGCGCCTTTGCTGCGGGCAAACCCGTCATAAACGCTGGGCTTTTCTTACCCAACCTTGATGTGCTGACATGACACCCTATTCAACAGCCTTGGCAAGCGCCACCCTTCTACTTATTGCACCGTTAACACAGGCGGCGAACTTTAATATGGAGGACATACAGTCGCACGGTCAGTGGCAATCAATGGCGTTAACGCTGGGTAATGAGCACCACTTTCGCGCCGTTGAAACCCATAGTTATTCCGACGCGACACTCAGCCTGAATGCCACCCAAAACGTGTGTGATTTACCTTGGCTTGAAGTGCGTGTCACGCTGGAGGAGCAGCAAGGCGAAAGTAAAACCGTCAACCTGGTGCCGACCCGGCTGCGTATTGATGAGCAGCCCGCGGTCGATACCATGGCAGAATTCATCACCGAACGAGGCGATAACGGCTTTTACGTACACTTTTATCTTGCTGATATGCAGACGCTAATGCATCAGATGGAACAAGGCGAGCAACTTTTCCTGGGGTTTGATCGAGGCGAACAGCCCCCCTGGTACATGACATTTCAGCTTGAAGGCGCCCATCAAGCGATTGAGCGCATGCAAACGCTATGTGAAACCGCGTCGCCCTGACTGACGATATCGACAATTTTTGAATATTAGACAGGGAAGTCTTATTAAGTATTGAGCGTCCTATGATTTTCTTTCACACAGAACCCAGCCATCGGCTGGCGTTCCGGAGTTCTCGCTGGGAGATACTCTCCCGC